>JAGBYG010000277.1 GCA_017628875.1 Clostridia bacterium | reverse complement strand
TACAGCCGCATTTTGCGAGCAAAACCGCGCTTTGCTACTCTGTTTATAGCCACAATATTTGCACAAGTTTTCTTACAGCGGACAGTCGAGGACGCCTGTCCCTACAGCTACGTTCAAACAAAGTAAATTTTAGAAAATCAAGCCATTGGTTTGATTTTCGTAGTTCAGTTGATGAAATCCTTGTCGAAAATTTATTTTCGTAAAAGGATTTTATCAAGTGAACCGATAAAACACTCGTGTTTTATCAAAAATTTACGTAGACTCTGAACACACCCACAGATAAAAAGGTTTTTGGTTACTTTTTCCTCAAAAAAGTAACCGCCCGCCGCGTAGGCGATCTTAACATCAACTAACATCTCGACAAATCAAAATTTGAACCTTGAAATAAACACTTTACAAATAAACAAATATATGTTATAATTATATTGGAAAACCATCTAAACTATATTGAAAGGAAAAATAAAAATGGAAATTAAGGAAATTTTATCAAAGGTTGACCACACGTTGCTTGCTCAGGGGGCGACTTGGTCTGAAATTAAAGCTATTTGTGATGACGGTATGAAATATGAAACCGCATCCGTTTGTATTCCTGCGTCTTACGTTAAAGCCGCAAAAGAATACGTTGGCGAAAAGCTCGCTATCTGCACGGTTATCGGCTTCCCCAACGGCTACAGCACAACCGCAACAAAGGTTTTTGAAACTGCAGACGCAGTTGCAAACGGTGCTGACGAAATTGATATGGTTATCAACATCGGTTGGCTCAAGGACAAAAAATATGACGAGCTTCTTAACGAAATCAATGCAATAAAAGACGCTTGCTCGGGCAAAATATTAAAGGTAATTATCGAAACCTGCCTTCTTTCCGACGATGAAAAGGTTAAGATGACCGAAATCGTATCCGAAAGCAAAGCGGACTACATCAAGACAAGCACGGGCTTCTCAACCGCAGGTGCTACTCGTCACGACGTTGAGATTTTTGCATCCCACGTTACAAACGGCACTCTCATCAAGGCGGCAGGCGGTATTGCTTCCATTCAGGATGCTGAGGATTTCATTAATCTCGGTGCGAGCCGTCTTGGAACATCAAGAATTGTAAAAATCGTAAAGACAGGAGAACAGAACAATGGCGACAGCTCATATTAAAGCAGAAGTAGGCGATTTCGGCAAGACCGTGCTTATGCCCGGCGACCCGTTGCGCGCAAAATTTATAGCAGAAACATTCCTTGAGAACCCTGTTCTTGTGAACAACGTTCGTGGTGTTCAGGGTTACACAGGAACATACAAGGGAGTGAAAATCTCCGTTATGGCAAGCGGTATGGGTATGCCCTCTATCGGTATTTACTCATTCGAGCTTTACAACTTCTTTGGTGTTGAAAACATTATGCGTATCGGCTCTGCGGGTGCGCTCACAAACGATATTCAGCTCCGCGACATCGTTATGGGTATGGGTGCTTGCACAAATTCCAATTTCGCGTGCAATTTCAATCTTCCCGGTACTTATGCGCCCATTTGCGATTTCACAATGCTTCGCACTTGCGTTGAAACGGCTGAAGAATTGAATCTTAAATACAAGGTTGGTAACATTTTGTCATCCGACACGTTCTATCGCGATGCACCTTTGCGTGAAAACGGCGCTCTCCCCGACTGCGAATGGGGTGAAAAGATGGGCGTTATGGCGGTTGAAATGGAAGCTGCGGCTCTCTATATGAACGCGGCTCGCTACGGCAAGCGCGCTCTTGCAATCTGCACAATTTCGGACAATCTCATTGAACACACAGGTTGCACGGCAGAGGAAAGACAGAATTCCTTTACCGATATGATGACCCTCGCTCTTGAAACGGCGGTTAAGTTGGAGAGTATTTAAGTTAGTTAAAACAAAACCGCTCCAGCCGCTTGGGCTCCTACTTTTTTTGAAAAAAGTAGGCAAAAAACTTTTATCGCGCTACGCCCAATCACCATAAAGTTTGAGCGGTAAAAGATTTATGCTGACTCGACGTAAATTTTCGATAAAACACGAGTGTTTTATCGGTACAAATAACAAAATATCCTTATGAAAATAAATTTTCAACGGACATTTTATTATTCGTACTACGAACATCAAACCTGAAGGTTTGATGTTCAAAAATTTGCTTTGGTTGTGCGTATATTTAATGTTTGGATTTGATTTTTGATCTGAGAAAAATTAGTTTGTGTTTAAATGCGGGCGCACGGAGTACGCCCCTACGGGTATGTGCGTAGCCGTTTTGATTGCAATTTGGCTATGATATCAGTAGCAAATTAGATTTTTCGACATCGGAGAAAAATCATCCGTGTCAACTCGTTGACATAATTTGCGCGGATTTATTCATAAAAAGCGATTAAAAGCTTTTTGGTTACTTTTTCTCGAAAAAGTAACAACTATTTACTTTGTAACTAAAAAGGAAAAATTAATGAAAAAAAGAGTATTTTTAATTGTTCTCGACTCGTGTGGGGCAGGTCAGATGCCCGACTGCGCGCTTTTTGGCGATGCGGACTGCCACACGATAAAGAGAATTTCAACTTCAGATAAATTTTCTTGCGAAAATCTTCGCAAGATGGGACTCGGCAACATTGATGGCCTTGATTTTCTTGGCACAGTTGACAATCCCGCTGCCCGTGTTGCTCGCATTGCAGAGCGTTCAATGGGCAAGGATACGACCATTGGTCACTGGGAAATTGCAGGTATTGTCAGCGAAGTTCCGCTTCCGACATATCCCGACGGTTTTCCTCAATCTGTTCTTGATGAATTCACCGAAAGAACCGGCAGAAAGGTGCTTTGCAACAAGCCATATTCAGGAACGGACGTTATCCGTGACTACGGAAACGAGCATTTGCGTTCGGGCGACCTCATTGTCTACACGAGTGCGGACTCCGTTTTCCAGATTGCCGCGCACGAGGATATTGTTCCCATAGAACAGCTTTATGAATATTGCCGCATCGCGCGTGAGATCCTTCAGGGCGAGCACGGTGTTGGCCGCGTAATTGCACGTCCATTCACAGGTGAGCACCCCTTCAAGAGAACGGCTAATCGTCACGATTTTTCGCTTGAACCCTATGGAAAGACCGTGCTTGACGCAATCATTGAGCAGGGCAAAACGGTTTATGCAATCGGAAAAATTTACGATATTTTTGCAGGCCGCGGTGTAACCTACAAGACATTTACTCATTCAAACAAGGAAGGCATGGACCTCTCCCTCGACGCGCTCGACCACAATTTTGAGGGTCTTTGCTTTATTAATCTCGTTGATTTTGATATGCTTTACGGTCACCGTCAGGACATTGACGGCTATGCAAACGCGTTTGCGGAATTTGACAGATGGCTTCCCTCTTTTGTTGAGGGTATGCGCGATGATGATGTTCTCATCATCACTGCCGATCACGGCTGCGACCCCGGTGACAGTCACACCGACCACACCCGCGAGTATATCCCCTGCATTATGTACGGCAAAAACATTGAGCCCGCAAATCTCGGAACTCGCACAACATACGCGGATATTGCGGCTACCATTGCCGATTACCTCGACGTCGATTTTGAGTGCCCCGGTAGGAGTATGATATAAATTTGTCTTCCCATTGAGGGGAAGGGGGACCATCTTTGATGGTGGATGAGGGGCCCGCCATTAGCACTTATGGACGGCTTTCTCAACCGAATATAACATACGAAATTAAAAGAATATTATGGCAATTTATCACAATAAAAACTACGTTCCGTTGGCACAGCAGTTGAGAAAAGAAATGACACGCGAAGAAAAACATCTTTGGTACGATTTTCTTAAGAAATTGCCGTTCACGGTAAACAGGCAAAAAAATATAGGCAATTTTATCGTTGATTTTTATATTGCAAGCAAAAATATTGTGATTGAAATTGACGGACGTCAACACGATATGCCCGAGCATAACGAAAAGGATGTCGAAAGAGATTTCGAGCTTTCAAAACTTGGAATTAAAGTGTTGAGATACACAAATAAAAGCATAAACAAAAATTTTATTGATGTGTGTGACGACATTCTCACACATTTGGGATTGACTTGGAATGATTTAAAACAAAAAAGATGAGAGACCCGATAGTTTGTACAAACTTCGTTCCCCTCATCCACCGCAAGCGGTCCCCCTTCCCCTCAATGGGAAGGCAATTTTAAGGAGAACCAAAAAATGACAGAAAACAAAATTACGTCGCGCGAGCTTGCTCTTGCAGCGATTGAGGCGATGAAAAAATCTTATTCGCCCTACTCAAATTTCACGGTAGGAGCAGCTCTACTCACAAAAAGTGGCAAGGTTTACACCGGCGCAAACATCGAAAATGCGTCATATACTCCCACTATTTGCGCAGAGAGAAACGCAATTTTCACCGCAGTTCATAACGGTGAGCGCGAATTCAGCGCAATCGCCATCGTTGGCGGTCTCAAAGGCGACATTAAAGGTATTACTGCTCCCTGCGGTGTTTGCCGTCAGGTTATGAGCGAGTTCTGTTCGCCTGATTTCAAGGTTATCCTCGTTACCTCGAGCGAGGGCGAATACGAGGAAACAACACTTGGCGAGCTTTTGCCTTATACTTTTAAATTGTAAGATAGTTATCTTTGTAACTTAAAAAAAGGAGAAAACATATGAAAATAGCACTTATAGCACACGACAAGAAAAAGGATGCCATTATTGAGCTTGCAAAGACCTACAAGGATGTGCTTTCCGCTCACGAGCTTTATGCAACAGGTACAACAGGTACGCTCATTATGGGCGAAACCGGTCTTTGCATACATAGAATGAAATCTGGCCCTCTCGGCGGTGACCAGCAGATTGGAGCAATGCTTGCAAACGGTGAGCTTGATCTCATAATATTCTTGCGCGATCCTCTCACTGCACAGCCCCACGAGCCCGACGTTTCTGCGCTCCTCCGCCTTTGCGACGTGCAGAAAATTCCGCTCGCAACTAATGCTTCCAGCGCAATTATTATGCTTGAATCACTTAAACAGGGCGTTTACTTTAAATAATGAAAGACAAAAGGAGCTGAAAAGCTCCTTTTTGTTTGTGCGATAAATTGAGATTTATAGGGGAATTAAAAAGATAGTTTAAAACACATGAGAAACTCCCTCAGTCGCGCGAGCGCGACAGCTCCCTCTGCGGAAGGAGCCTCTGTTAGATGCACTTTCGACTATAGACATATAGTTCAAATTGTCAAATATTATAAGGCATTACAAGGTTTTGCAAAACATCACGGC
>JAGBYG010000276.1 GCA_017628875.1 Clostridia bacterium | reverse complement strand
GCATCACCCTGCTTGTAAGCTTCGCCTGTAATAGGGTTATTGTGGAAGTTTTCGGGAGCGAAAGCACTTTCTGCACCCTCGGGAATTTCAATTCTGTCAAGGAAGCTGGTTGTACCATCATAAGTAACCTTTTTCCAAATAAGCATGGGAAGAATTACGCCAGGAAGCATGCCGCCTACTGCGCCACCGATGGATCTGAATACGGAGAGAGAAGCTCTTTCCTGATCGTCTTCGGTAATGATGTTAAGCATCGTGCCGTAAGGAACGTTAGCAGTAGTATAAGCAGCGTCCCAAATAACGTATCCAAGGATGAAAAGGATCACTTTTACAATTGTAGTTGCATTGGGGAAAGGAAGGAATACTGCTGCACCACCTACAAGAAGGCCACAAGCACCGATGAAAATGTAGGTTTTGTATTTACCCATCTTATATTTTCTCTTGTCGTTATCAATAAGAGAACCGATAAGGGGGTCATTGATTGCATCCCACGCCTGAACGATAAGAAGAAGGAGTGAGAAGAGACCTGTTTCCATCATCATGTAAACAAGCCAGAAGGTCTGAACGGTACCTTTGAGTGAGAAGCTCATGTTACAGCCAAGGTCGCCGGCTGCATAAGCCAATTTGTCGCGAAGACCAAACTTGCGATTTCCGTTTTCGTCAAGTTTTACTGTTTTTTTAGACATAACATCCTCCAAAAAATATAATTACGCTAAAATATAGCAAGTAGTATTATACACTATTCTATCCATTTTGTCAACAATTATTAACTAAGTATATACAGAATAAAAATATGAATATAAATTCAGAAATCAACAATTGTTAATATTTTTATTTCTCTTGACAAAGCACAAAAAAAAGGTTATAATATAAAATGTAATATAATGCGAAATTATGTTTTTATTTTATTTTAGGAGGAATTTTTAATGAGATCCATTCTTAATTTTAACAGCTCTTGGAACTTTTACAAGGCAACTTCTGACATTAATGTAAAAGATGGCGCAGAGCTTGTTAACCTTCCTCACTCCTGGAACGCACTTGACGGCCAGGACGGTGGAAATGACTACTACCGCGGCTCTTGTGTCTACACAAAAACATTTGCAAAAGCTGACCTTCCCCAAAACGAACTTCATTATCTTGAAATTTGTGGTGCTAATTCATCTGCTGACGTTTACCTCAACGGCAAACACCTCGCTCACCACGATGGCGGTTACTCTACATGGAGAGTAAATCTTACAAATGAACTTGCTGATGAAAACGTTCTTGCTATCGTTGTTGATAACGCTGCAAACGAAGTCGTTTATCCCCAGATGGCAGACTTTACTTTCTATGGCGGTCTTTACAGAAACGTAAATATCATTTCTGTTGCAAATGCTCACTTCGACCTTGACTATTATGGTGCTCCCGGTATTAAGGTTACACCTGTGGTTGATGGTAAAAACGCTAATGTTGAAGTTGAAGTATATTCAACTGAACTGCCTACAGGGGCGGAATATCTTTACACTCTTTGCGACAAAGAGGGCAATGTTGTTGCAGAGCTTCGTTCAAATGAAAAGAAAGTTAACTTTACTATTGAAAACGTTCATCTTTGGCACGGAAGAAAAGATCCCTATCTCTATACAGCTAAAGCATCTATCGTAAATGGCGCTGACGTGCTTGATAACGTTTCTGCTCGTTTTGGTTGCAGAAGCTTCAAGATCGATCCCGAAAACGGCTTCATTCTTAACGGTGAGGAATATCCTCTTCGCGGTGTATCTCGTCATCAGGATAGACTCGGTTTTGGTAACGCACTTCTTCCCGAGCATCACAAGGAAGATATGGAATACATCTGGGAAATGGGTGCAACAACTATCCGTCTTGCTCACTATCAGCACGATCAGTATTTCTATGACCTTTGTGACGAATACGGTATGGTAATTTGGGCTGAAATTCCTTATATTTCAAGACATATGCCCACAGGCCGTGAAAATACAATCTCACAGATGAAAGAACTCATCTCTCAAAACTACAACCATCCCTCAATCGTGGTATGGGGACTTTCTAATGAAATTTCAATTGCCGGCTCAGACAATGACCTCCTTGAAAATCATAGAATTCTTAACAATCTTTGTCACGAGATGGACAATACCCGTCTTACAACTATTGCAGCAGTTTCTATGTGTAAGATGGACGACCCCTATTTGCAAATTCCTGATGTTGTTTCCTATAACCACTATTTCGGTTGGTACGGCGGCGAAACGAATATGAATGGACCTTGGTTTGATAAATTCCACGCAATGCATCCTTCAATTCCGATTGGATGCTCCGAATACGGTTGTGAAGCTCTCAACTGGCATACAAGCGATCCCAAGCAAGGTGATTATACTGAAGAATATCAAGCATATTACCACGAGGAACTCATCAAGCAGCTTTTCACAAGAAAGTATTTGTGGGCTACTCACGTTTGGAATATGTTTGACTTTGGCGCAGACGCAAGAGCCGAAGGCGGTGAAAACGGACAGAACCACAAGGGTCTTATGACTATGGACAGAAAATATAAGAAGGACTCATTCTATGCTTACAAGGCATGGCTCCGTTCACCCGAGGAAGCACCTTTCGTTCATCTTTGCGGCAAGCGTTATATTGACAGAGTTGAGGACGTTACAAAGGTAACTGTTTACTCCAACCTTCCTGAAGTTGAGCTTTTCGTTAACGGTGTATCCGTTGGCAAGAAGACAGCTCCTGATCACTTCTTCTATTTCGACGTTAAGAACGAGGGTGAAAGCACAATCGTTGCAAAGGCGGGCGAATTTACTGATGAAGGCACAATCCGCAAGGTTGCAGAAATGAATATGGATTACGTTCTTGTTGAAAAGGGCGCAGTTCTTAACTGGTTTGACGTTGAAGCACCCGAGGGACGTTTCTCTCTTAACGATAAGCTTGGCGATATTATGGATACACTCGCAGGTAAACTTTGGTTTGCAAAGGTTGGGCTTGGTATCAAAAAGAAAATGGATGAGAACAAGAAAGATAAGGACGGCAAAAAGGGCGGCGGCTTTAACGTTGACCTTTCTGCAAGTGGCGGCCTTATGGAAATGATGGCTAGCTTTACTGTTCTTCGTCTTACTTCTATGATGGGAATGGCTAATATTTCCTTCACAAAAGAAGAGCTTCTCAAGATGAATAAAGAGCTTAATAGAATCAAAAAGCCCAAAAATAAGAAAAAATAATATAAACAAATAAAAACGGAAGCAATTTTGCTTCCGTTTTTTTGTTGGCATACAAATTTTGATTTCGATTGTCAAGAAAAAAATAATATTATACAAATTTCATCGCATTAATACAATCCTCAACTATTTCTCGCTCGCAGAAATACTCCTTGCAGTTGCCGATGAGCTGATATTTTTCGTGCCCCTTCCCCGCAAGAAGAATTATGTCGCCCTCGCTTGACATTCTAAAAGCATATTCAATAGCTTTTTTTCTATCGGGAATGGCTATATATGAGTCGGGATTATCATATTGTTCGGCAATTTCGTTGATTATTGCCATTTCGTCCTCGGTTGCAGGGTTATCCGACGTAAGAATCGAAAAATCCGCGCATCGCGAAGCAACCTCGCCCATCTGTGTGCGTCGAATCTGCGTTCTACACCCCACAGAGCCAAAAAGACAAATAAGACGGCTTGGCTCGTATTTTCTCAAAGCGTTAAGAGATGCTTCAAGACTTAAGCCGTTGTGCGCATAGTCAATCACAAAACATGCGCCGTCACTTGTATGAATACACTCAAACCTGCCCTCAATTTGCATATTTGCAAGTGTTTTTGCTACAAAATCGAGATTTATACCCAAAACGTCAGCAACGGCAATACACGAAAGCGCATTGTGTACGTTGAATTCACCGGGAATTGAGAGAGCGCAGGGGAAGATTTCTTTCTCCGTTCTACAGTTGAATTTCATACCAAGAAAATCATTTGTTCTGTAAAGCTCAACTGCCTCTGCCTTGTAATCGGAAGGCGCATTTATTGAATAAAGCATAATTTTCGATTTGCAATCTGCAAGCATTCTTTTAGTATAGCTATCGTCGGCATTCGCAATCACCGCTTTACATTCAAAATCATCAAAAAGACGCTTCTTCGTGTTGAAATAATCATCAAAGCTATCGTGCTCACCGGGACCTATGTGATCGGGAGAAAGATTGGTGAAAAGAGTTATATCAAAATCAATCCCAAGCACTCTGTTGAGCTTAAGTGCCTGTGAGGAAACCTCCATAACAAGTGCACGCGTGCCACTGTTCAGCATATCCCTCATAAACGATTGCAGCTTGTAGCTCTCAGGTGTGGTGTTTGCCGCGTCTATTTTTTTGTCAGAATAAATAACACCATTTGAACCAATATAGCCACAAGGAACACCCGAGACATCAAGAAGCTGCTTTATCATAAGAGCAGTTGTAGTCTTACCCTTTGTACCAGTAATGCCAATTACAAAAAGCTCACGTGAGGGATTACCGTAAAGCTCGCAGGAAAGACGAGCAAGTGCGTTTCTGCTGTTCCCTACCGTTACAATTCGTGCATCATTTGGCAGGTCAATCTCCCTTTCGCAAACAAAGGCGCGGCAACCGTTTTCATACGCCTTTTTTGCATAGAGATGACCGTCGGTGGCAAAGCCCTTAATACAAACAAAAACAGAGCCACCTCTCGCCTCGCGCGAGTCATTAGTAATGTGATCTATCTCGCAATCCAAAATAGGATTTCTATATTCAATTTTTTCAAGTAATCTCGAAAAAAGCATTTTTTACCTCGCAAATATAGTATTTGAATAATTATATCACATTTAATTCTACTTTTCCATATAAATGTTGAAAAATTTTCTTATTTTCAAATTTTGATTTGTCGGGGAGTTAGTTTTCGTAAATACGCGGGTCGTCGAGGACGCCGACCCCTACGGAGTTAGATTTGCTTCGTTTCCGAAATTATAGCTATTTTACTAACCATATCCCTATTATTTTACTATAAAATTTGCATTATAATTGTAGGGGTCGGCGTC
>JAGBYG010000275.1 GCA_017628875.1 Clostridia bacterium | reverse complement strand
TGCATTGGTTCAATAAATCTCCTGCAAACATCGCATCAACATCGCTCTCTTTAAATTTTGACTTCTCCAAAGCAAGAGAGAGAGCTTTTTTTTGCATTTCAATTTCTGCTTTTTCCCAAGTCTTTTGATTGAATCTGTCAGTCACGTCACACACGTCAAAGCATTCACCAATAGGGCCCTCGCGCTCCTTGTGACCGACCACTGACGCACCACATACGATACGCGCATTAGTTTTTAAAATTTTACTATTCATAAACACTCCAAAAAAATAAATTATTAGTATTATTTTTCTTCAAAAGAGCAAAAATATACATATAAAAAACTATAATATACCAAAAAGCATTGGAGGAAAAAATGGGTAAGATTAATTATCGCGAGCTTACGTTCAAGCTGTTTTGTTGGGGATTTATATCTGTATTAGGTTTACTTTTCTTCAAATATTTGTTTGGATACACCATTCCTTTTTTGATTGCGTGGGGAGTTGCGTATCTTGTTTACCCAATCGCGAACAAATTGAGCGCAAAAATCAAAATATCACGAAAGATATGCTCCTTTTTGGTGGTGCTTTTGTTATTGATTTTAATATTAACTTTGATTTTTCTTGCGGTAAACCGTTTGTTTTATGAAATTCAAAATCTTTTGCAATATCTTACCGACAACGGAGAGGTGATTGCAAAGCAATTCGAAAATTTCTTTGACTCCGCGTTTTCGATAGGACAAAAGCTTCCTATTATAAATAAGCTTCAGGATGCGGAGCTTGTAAAGGAGATAACTGAAAATATAAATCTTTTTATAGAGGGAGTTTGGAAAAAGCTTATCAATGCTTTAAGCTCAGCTGTGCCCGATTTTGCCGCAAACGTGGTGATGGTGCTACCGAACATTTTTTTGGTTGCACTCGTGACGGTTATCGCGTGTTTTTATTTTGCGATAGATATTGAAGCCGTGAACTCTAAGATTTCGTCGCTGCTGCCCAAGTGGGTGGGATTATATCTTCAAAAACTAAAAAAGAAAGCTGCTTTTGGGCTGAAAAGATATTTCAAAGCATATTTAATATTGTTTCTTATCACCTTTGCAGAATTGTTCGTTGGCTTTTTGATTTTGGGAGTTGACTATTCCTTTGTTCTTGCGATATTAATATCATTTGTTGATTTTTTACCCGTTTTTGGTACGCCTGCGGTATTGCTGCCGTGGGGAATTGTGTTATTATTTATGAAGGAATATTTTATGGGAATTGGGATGCTCGTTTTGTCATCAATTATTATGATAGTGAGACAAGCGATTGAGCCGAAAATTCTTGGCAAAAACCTTGGGGTTCATCCCTTGGTTACTTTGATTACACTCTATGTTGGATTTGAACTGTTCGGTATTTTTGGAATGATATTTTTACCTATCATCGTTCTTATATTATTTTCGAAAGGCGAAGAAAAAGGGGCTTAGGTGAGCCCCTTATAAAATATTTTCTATCGAAATTTTTTCAAGCCGTATAACCGCATTTATTGCATTTTTGACCAATTCCTTGCGTATGGCGAATTGGGTGTTATCTCCTAATTCGTTTGCGGCGGAGAGGGAATCAATTGCATTTGTCAGATCGTCGATTTCGCGAAAGCTGACAGAGATGCTTAAAATAATGCTCTTTCTTTCCCAATATTCTTGCAAATTTTCAATAATAACATCATTTTCCTTGGTCGTCTCGTTTGAAAGCTGCGCAACCATTTCGCACATCGCGGTGTGTACCGAATTAACGTAATTATAATTTATAAAAATGCAAATCAATAATGTGATAAAAATACAGGTTGAGATAATGAATCCCTTCATTTGCTTTTCTCCTTGATAACTAATTCTATATTCTCATTATCGTCGATTGTCATAAGAAATACATCTTTAACCGTTACTTTTTTCTTCTTTAGAAGCTTTTGAAATTCGTGCTTGCTTTTATTTAATAATTTTAAGTTGTATTCGTTCCAAGAACCTTGTGATATGATTATATGGATTATTCCTTCTTCTTTTTCTTCTATATCTAATTGTTCAAGTGTTGGCTGTTGGAATTGGATTTTAGGTATTATGCTTAACATTCCGTTTTGCTCAAGTATTGCATATTGAACGTAAGATATGTTAGTTATATTATTGATGCGAAGCTCACTTATTAGTTCTTCCGGAGATATTCTGTTTTTTCTTAATTCTTGTTGGTTGATTTTCCCGTTGTATACTAACGTGCTCGGGGGAGAGGATAATAAATTTTTAAAAATCGGAGATCTGCTTGATATAAAAGAAAGAGTGACTTCAAACATCACGATTGTAATAAGGGGAATTATAGCATGGCTAATCGGTATATCTTGATTAGCTATGGGCATTGTGGCGATTTCTGACAAAAGAATAGTGGTTATAAGTTCTGAAACCTCAAGTTCACCAAGCTGCCTTTTGCCCAATATTCTCATTGTTCCGGCAAGTAGTATATATATAATGAAAGTTCTGCACAAAATTGTAACCATTTTTGCCTCCAAACGTTTTCTTGAAAATAGTATTTTGGTGATTTTTAACAAATATTCACAATTTAGAAAAAAAGTTAAAAAAACTTTAAAAAAGTACTTGACAAACGGAATATGATTGTGGTATAATGTCGACGTTGTAAACAAAAAAGCAACACATTGGTCATTGAAAATTGAACAACAAGAGATTGAAGGAAGTACAAAGCGAAAAGCAAATAGTGCGAAAAAGAAATCTCGTTAGAAATTCTGAAAGAGAAATACTACTCAAACAAAAGTAAAAGAAGCTAAGATAAAGCTCG
>JAGBYG010000274.1 GCA_017628875.1 Clostridia bacterium | reverse complement strand
AGAGTTTTTATATGTGCTTATGGTTACGCACCCACAAAGTAAATTTTAGAAAAACAAATCTTTGATTTGGTTTTCGTAGTACGAATAATAAAATGTCCGTTGAAAATTTATTTTCATAAGGATATTTTGTTATTTGTACCGTCAATTCGCTCGCAAATTATTGAAAATTTACGTCGAGTCAGCCGTACCCCAACGATTAAAAGTTTTTGCGGAGCTTTTTTTCAAAAAGCGACCATTTTTTACTTTGTAACTTATCTGCGGTCTTAACTATGCAACTACCTCTGCCCTGCGGTCAGTTTGATGAGCAACATTCTGTTGTCGGGTTGAACGGACGCCTCGTGAGCTGCGCGATTGCGCTTTATCTCACCACATTTCGTGCATTTGTGAACAATGACAAAGCCCTTTTTGGCATCAACCTCGGCAAAAATCGGTTCCATTGGCGCGCGGCAGGTGTTTTCTCTATCCCCGGGATTGTTATCCACGTGAAGCGACCATAAGCAAAACGGACAATGATTTCGTGAGGAATAGCCAAGCGGCTTAACCTCCTTGCCACAATGCGCGCAAATAAACGACGCATCATTTTTGGTAAACAATTTCTTTTCTAAATTTTCCATAAAAAATCCTTAAAATTCAAAATAAATATTGGGTCTGTAATCGGATGACGAAATATAGACAATGCAAAGCACAAAAAGGCAAACAAGCAAAATGTCAAGAGCAAAAGTAAACACCGCGTTCTTGTTATCGCTTGTAATTTTGCCCTTCAATTTCAAAAGCATCTGCTTCGGATAAGGCGTAGATGCAAGGCAAAGAATTGCAATAATCAAGAAGTTGCGAACAAGTGTGTATCCGAATTCCATATTTGCAAACGGCAAGCCCGAAAAACCAAACATACCGGTAAAATATGACGAAAAGGCAGCAAAGCCACCAAAATCCTCTTTGAAATAGAAGATAAGCCAGCCAATCAAAATGAAAAACAGAGCATAAAAATGCGAAATGGTACTCGGTATCTTTTCAAGCCACTTTGACAAGAACAGTTTTTCAATGACAAGCAAAACAAAATAGTAAAATCCCCACAAAACGAAGTTCCAGGACGCACCGTGCCAAAGCCCCGTTAAAAGCCAAACGACGAGCAAATTCAAAACAAGACGTTTTATCCCACGTCTGTTTCCACCAAGCGGAATGTAAACGTACTCCTTAAACCAAGTCGAAAGAGTGATGTGCCACCTGCGCCAAAACTCCGTAATACTCTTTGAAATATAGGGATAATTAAAGTTTTCGGGAAAATGAAAGCCCAGAATTTTACCAAGCCCAATTCCCATATCGGAATAACCCGAAAAATCAAAATATATCTGGAACGCATAAAGAATTATGCCAAGCCACAAGAGCAAAACACTCGTCTGCTCGCGCGGAATATCCTTTATCTGCTCCCACGCAGCGCCCGCCACGTCCGCAAGCAAAACCTTTTTCGCAAGACCCATAACAAAACGGCGCGCACCATCAGCACTTTCGCTCAACGTGTGCTTTCGCTCGTTCAATTCCCTGTCAACGTCTGAATATCTGACGATGGGACCCGCAATAAGCTGTGGAAACATCGAAACGTATGCACCAAAATTGACAAATTTCTTCTGCACCTGTGACGTTCCTCGATAAACATCAATTATATAGGACATCGACTGAAATGTGTAAAACGAAATTCCAATCGGTAACTGAATTCCAATCGGCTCAAGAAAGTTAAGAAAAGGAATTTTCGAGAGCGATACGATCAAAAAATCTGCGTATTTAAAAAATCCGAGCGTCGCAAGATTTATCACCACACCGCAAATAAGCGCGTTTTTCTTTTTTTGTGCATCTTCGCCCGCGCGATCAATCAGATAGCCAAACAAATAATTGATAATGATTACAAAAATCATTATCAAAAGATAAATCGGCTTCTCCCAACCGTAAAACACCAAACTGACAGCAAAAAGCACGAGATTTCTGTACCTTACGGGCGACAAAAAATATAAAATAAAAGAAAGGGGCAAATATAAAAACAAAAATTCATTCGATGAAAATACCATATCCGTTCCCTTTCTTAAGTTACAAAGTAAAAATATCTTCTTTTTCGAGAAAAAGAAGCAAAAAGCTTTTAATCGCTTTTTAAATTAAAAGGCGCGCAAATTGTGTCAACGAGTTGACACATAACGATTTTTAAAGCCTTTTAACAGGCGCTTTAAAAATCTGCAATTTGCTACTAAAACTATAGCACTTTTGCTATCAAAAGTCGAGCACACCCACAAAGTAAATTTTAGAACATCAAACCTTTGGGTTTGATGTTCGTAGTACGAATAATAAAATGTCCGTTGAAAATTTATTTTCATAAGGATATTTTGTTATTTGTACCGTCAATTCGCTTGCGAATTGCGAAAATTTACGTCAAATCAGCACAAACCCAAGATTAAAAGTTTTTGCCAAGCTTTTTTAAAAAGCGTAAAATTGGTACTTAACTAACTTTCAATCCTTATACAAAATCTTATTAAGCTCCCCATCACTCTCAAGCATCTTACCAATACCAATACAAACACTTTCAAGTGGCTTTGGAGCGATACTAACCTTCATTTTAAGCTCTGCACTTATATATTCAGCAATGCCGGGAATAAGTGCGCCACCGCCCGTAAGAACGATACCGCTGCTGTGAACGTCGCTCGTAAGCTCGGGGGGAGTCGCTTCAAGGGTAATCTTTATCTGATGAACTATGGAAGCAAGTGTCGGCTTAATCGCATAATAAATCTCCTTGCTCGTGGCAACCCCGGCAATAACCATACCGTTTTTAAGGTTTCTGCCAAGCACCTGCGCTTCTCCACGATTTATTTTTTGATTTGCCACAGCCAGCTTGATTTTAAGTCGCTCGGCAGTAAGCTCACCAATCTCAATCCTACGCTCATTATAAAAATAATTCATAATTGCCCTATCAAGATTTGCACCCGCAATCTTTTGAGAACGCGAAACCACAAGGTCACCTCGACTTATGACCGCACATTCGGTAGTACCCGCGCCAATGTCGACAATCATACATCCGCGCGCACTCAGTACTCGAAGCCCGGCTCCAACGGCAGCCGCAAGGGGTTCGCGAACAAGATTTACGTTCCTTGTGCCCGCTTCAAAAACGGCAGTCTGCAAAGCGCGACGTTCAACCTCAGTTGACTTTATCGGCACGCAAACGTATGCGTCCGGACGTGAAAAGAACGAAACAAGCTCCGCCTTTTCAAGCAAACGCGAGATAAAAAGCGTGGTATCGTCCATATCATTGATAACGCCTTCGGCAATAGGACGCGAAACCTTTATATTTGAGGGAGTTTTGCCAAGCATTTTTTTGGCATTTGCGCCAATGCAAAGATCTTTTCCCGTGTTCTTGTCAATAGAAATAACCGTTGGCGCGTTTAAAATTATGCCCGCATCCTTAAGATACACAAGTGTGTTTGCCGACCCAAGATCAATACCAATCTGTCTTGCCATATTTTACCCCCTTTTCATAGATTTTATGTATAATTTATACTCTGTCAATGCTTGCAACCACAAAATACGTGGCATCAAGCTCCTTTATCCTTGCCTCAACGAGCGAAAGAATTTCCTTGTTCCCTCTCTTTTCCTCGAAAGGAATTTCAATATCAAAAATCAAATTCGTGTGAGTGGGTCCAACAACGCAACGAAAATCGTGAATACGGAAGCTTTCATTAATTTCCTTCACGATATTTTCCACATTCCCTCTCAAAGCATTAATCTGCTCGTCATCCGTCACCACAGGATCCAAATGTATCGTGCAAGTAATGTTGTATTCGGCAAAAAGCTGTTTTTCAATGTTATCAACAAGATCGTGCACCTCAAAAAAGTCGCTTTTACCGTCAACCTCTGCGTGAAACGAAGCAATCGTAGCGCCGGCACCGTATGAATGCACCATAAGATCGTGAATACCAATAATCCTCTTGTCCTCGAGTGCCTTTGATTTGATTATTTCAATAATTTCAGGATCGGGGGCAGAGCCGAGAATGATATTCTTGTTTTCGTTAAGAATTTTAAGTCCCGCAATAAGAATGAATATCGATACAACAAGACCGACGTATGCGTCAATGTTAAAATCAAGAAGCATCCAAACAAGCGCGGAAATAAGAGTTGCGCCAGTTGAAAGCACGTCGGAAAAGCTATCGGCACTTGCCGCCTTCAAAATCTCGGAATTTATTTTTTTCGCAATGCTTCTATAAAAAATTCCAAGCCAGAGTTTTGCCATAATGGATAATAAAAGGACAACAAGAACAACAACACCCTTGCTCATAGGACTCGGAGTCAAAATTTTAAAGAATGACTCTTTAAGCAAATCAAATCCAATAAGAAGAATGATAACACCAACAGCCATTGAAGCGATATACTCAATTCGCGCGTGGCCAAATGGGTGTTCTCTGTCGGCGGGCTTTGATGAAATTTTAAAACTGATTAATGAAATAAATGAAGAGCCCGCATCCGAAAGATTGTTGATAGCATCGGCGGAAATTGCCACCGAGCCAAAAAGAGTGCCAATGGCAAACTTGCCAACAAACAGCAAAAAATTGATGATTATGCCAACAATACTCGTCATCGTGCCATAGCTTTGACGCACGGTACGATTGTTTGTGTCAGAATAATCCTTTACAAATAGCTTAATAAGTAATTTTGTCAAGAAAAAGACCTCATTTTGTGTATTTTTTAAAAAAAATTCGAAAAAACTCTTTTCAAAATTGAAATTATGTATTATAATGAATACAGATATATTTATTATACTACCTTTTGCCTATTTTTTCAATAGCAAAAACAGTTTTTTTAAAATTGATTGGAGGAAAATCCATATGAAAAAGAAATACACACTCACGATTGCAAATTCGGATATCAACATCATAACCGAGGAGCCAAAGGAAACCATTGATGCCATCGTTGGTATAGTTGACCGCAAAATAAGAGAAATATATTTACATAGCAAGGGCGAATGCTCTCGCACCAATGCGGCAATTCTCGTTTGCCTTGATTATTGCGCAGAAAAACTTGAAATGCAGAAAACTCTTAAAAATCTTAATGCCGAAATTGAGCGCCTCACTATGCTCAATGAGGTTGCAGAAAGAGAAAAGGCAGCTCTTGAGCGCGAAATCGAGGTTTTGAAGGCAATGAATGCTTCTGCCCCCAAAGCAAGCGCCAAAAAGACAAATGAAGATCAAATTCGCCTTGATGAGATTCCCGAGGAGCCCGTTGCAGAGACAGTAGAAGAAACAATTGAAACACCCGTAGCAGAGGCAACAGAGCCCGATGCTGTAGCCAAAGAAACTCTCACCCCTTCGGAGGAAGAGCCCGCAACAGAAAAGCCCACCGTAAAGTTAAAGAAGAAAAAGGTGCGCGCAATGTTCGATATGATCTCCTTTGACGATATTTAATCTGTAAATGAAAAACAATAAATTCTCAAAAGCAAATAAACACTCAAAGCCCCAACGTACAGGTGGGGCTTTGAATTTAAAAAAAGAAATCACAGAAAAAACCGACATCGCAACAATAATCGCGCGTACGGGCAAAAAAACGGAGAAAAAACTCCCCGAGCTACTCGCCCCCGCGGGCTCTTTTGACGCGCTCAAAGCAGCAATAGCAGGCGGTGCAGATGCGGTATATTTCGGTGGCGGCGATTTCAACGCACGAATTAACGCGAAGAATTTTACAAATGATGAGTTAAAGCAAGCAATAGATATACTCCACTCGTGCGGCAGAAAAGCGTATATCACTCTCAATACCCTCGTGCACAATCGAGAGCTTGATGATTATCTTCGCTTTGCGGAATTCGTGTATCAGGCAGGAGCAGATGCGCTCATCGTTGCAGATATTGGCGGAGCAGAAGCTATTCACCGCCACCTTCCACACTTGGAACTTCACGCGTCAACTCAAATGTCGGGACACAATCTCGCACAGGCAGAACTACTTGCAAAACACGGCTTTTCAAGAATGGTTTGCGCGCGCGAATTGCCACGCGACGATATAGAATATCTTGTTAAAAATTCGCCCATTGAAATAGAAATGTTCACACACGGTGCGCTTTGCGTGTGCCATTCGGGACAGTGCCTTTTCTCCTCACTTGTTGGCGGACGAAGCGGAAACCGTGGCGAATGTGCCCAACCCTGCCGCCTCCCCTACACCGATGAAAAAGGAAAACAGAGTTACCCCCTCTCCCTAAAGGATTTGTCACTCGCAGGACATATCACAGACCTTATCGACTGTGGAGTTCAATCTCTCAAAATCGAGGGTAGAATGAAATCCCCCGAATACGTTTACGGAGTGGTTCGCGCATTCCGTACACTTCTCGACGAGGGCAAAAATGCCACTCCCGAGGAATTGTCACAGCTCGCGCGTGTGTTCTCGCGAGGCGGATTTACGCAAGGATATTTTAATAGAAAAATAAATTCATCAATGCTCGGAATCAGAAGCGACGAGGAAAAGAATATTTCCAAAACCTCACTCTATTCAAGCGAAAAAATCGACGAAATAAAGCCCCAAAAACATAAAATATCAATGTATGCATCGGTAATATTGGGTGAGACAATGAGCTTGCGCCTTGATTGTGATACTGTTTCTGTCACCGCTTACGGACAGATACCCGAAAAAGCAATAAACACTCCTCTCTCGGCAGAAAATATAAAAAAGAACCTCTCAAAGCTTGGCGCGACTCGCTTCGAGATTGAAAATTATGTTGCCGTTACGGATGACAATATCATCGTTCCAATATCAGCACTTAATTCCTTGCGCCGAGAAGCGTGCGAAATGCTCGAAAATGCGCTCACAAGCGAAGAAAAAGTGCGCACGGGCTTTGAAAAATATATTCCAAACGCGCCTCAAAATAACAAAAAGCAGCTTCGCACCGCAAGATTTTATCGCGCAGAGCAGATTACCCCTATGGCTCGCGAATATTTTGATATAATCTATCTTCCTTTGCAAAGCTTCAACGGTGAGTGTGACGGAATTATTCTTCCACCGGTGATTTTGGATAGCGAGCTTGAAAAAGTGGATAAAATGCTCGCAAATGCTAAAGAAAAAGGCGCAAAATATGCCCTTGTCGGCAATCTTGGTGCGCTTGAACTTGCCAAGAAGTACGGATTTATTATTCACGGTGACTTCCGTTTCAACGTTTATAATAACGAAACAGTTGCAAAGCTTGAAAATCTCGGTGTGGAAAATATCCTACTCTCCCCCGAGCTTACAATTCCCCAAATTCGTGACATTAAGGGTGATACAGCCACAATAATTTACGGCAGAATTCCCCTTATGCTTCTCGAAAAATGCGTTTCAAAAGAGGTAACGACCTGCTCCGAGTGTGAAAAAGGACTCGCAGCCATCACGGACCGCCGCGGTATAACATTTCCAATTTTGCGCGAGTTTGAACATCGCAACGTCATCTATAATAGCGCGCCCACCTATATGGCAGACCGCGAAGATGAACTTGCGCGCGCAAATATCACAAATAGACATTTCATTTTCTCAACCGAGAGTGAAAGGGACGTTGATAGCATTATCAACGCCTATAAAAATCACGTTTCCGCAAAAGAAAATCAAAAAATCAGAAGAATATAATTTTTGTTCTTGACAAAGCACCATTTATTTGTTATAATAAGTGGTGCTTTGATAAAACAGCAAAAACGAGATGTGGCGCAGCTGGTAGCGCGTGTGCTTTGGGTGAGCAAACAAAAATATCACAGTGTGATGTTTTTGTGAAGCGAAGGAGCCAAAGCAAGGAGTGTTTCGAGCAAATTATTTGCGAAGAAAGACGACTATGCGACGCGAGTGGGCGGACAAAGCACTACGAAAAAACAAAAAAATAAATAACGAGATGTGGCGCAGCTGGTAGCGCGCGTGCTTTGGGAGCACGATGCCGCAGGTTCGAGTCCTGTCATCTCGACCAAAATGACCAATCCTAATTGGGGTTGGTCATTTTTTTATCTGTTGACACAATCTTGGTTTTGTGTTATAATTCAATTATCAGCAAGGATAATAATTCTATTATTGGAGGATAGTATTTTATGGGTAAAATTTTCATAAGCTATAGAAGGAAACATGGTGACGCGGTTGCCTTTTTATTGCACGAAAAACTAACAAATCTCGGATATAAGGCATTTTATGATGTTGACTCCATCAACAACGGAAGATTTGACGAGAAAATATTTGAAATTATGGATAGCTGTGATAACGTTATCGTTGTTCTTTCCCCCGACGCACTTGACAGATGCATAAACGAAGACGATTGGCTAAGAAAGGAAATCGCCTATGCCATTGAGAATAAGAAAAACATCATTCCCTTGGTTATGGATGGATTTGAGTGGCCAAGCTCGCTCCCCGATGATATTGATTCTCTTCGATACTATAATGCCGTTACCCTCTCCTTTGCCTTTTTTGATAGTGTGATGAATAACATTATCGGCTATCTTGAGAAAAAGACACACGAGACACCCGAAACATCCAATGAACAGTCTCGCCGTCACGTGCTTATGTGGGCAGATTTCAGCAACGTTGTTCTCGATAAAATAATCAAGCGTCTGGGTATGGATGACACCCACCTTATTGAAGAGCTTGATGATCCCCTTGAACTTCTTTCAAGAAACCTTAGATCAATTGATACTATCGTCCTTATGGTTACGGATTGCACAAAATTCTCAAACAACCCACAGGTTGTAACAAGAATAAACGAAGCTCTTGTTGATTACGTGCGCTCCGGCGGAAGACTTGTGTGCACACACGATATCATATATCGAAGAACGAGAAACTTGCTCCTTCAGGAAATGTACGGTTGTCAAATTGCTTATTTCGCTCAAGCACAATCCATTACTTATTGTAAAACGGAGGATTGTTTGTATAATAACGTTTATTCAGAGTTGCCCGAAAGGTTTGACCTTGAGGACTGCGAGCTTTGTTGGGGAGATGTCGCTTATGACGTTGATATTCATTATCAAACTGAGGACAACGTACCCCTCGTGTTCTCCCGTGAATATGGAAAGGGAGTTTGCATCTATCTCCACTCGGGAGACTATAAATTCAACCCTCCCCCTTCAATCGGAAAACCACAAAGCCACTTTGTAGGCCTTTTGCGTGAGTCAATCAAATTTGCATACTAATAATAAGAGGTAAGTGAAAATGATATTTTTATTTATTTTGATACTTTTGATACTTTTAATATACATCCTTCTCCTTACACCTCGAGTTAGCAAGGGCAAGGAATTTTCTCCCTTCGAAAAGGTATATATAGCCCATCGAGGATTTTTTGACAACGAAACAGAAAAACCCGAAAATTCAATAGCCGCATTTGCCTCAGCAGTAGAAAACGGCTATGGAATAGAGCTCGACGTACAAATGACAGCGGACGGTAAGCTCGTGGTATTTCACGATGATTCCCTGCTTCGTATGTGTGGAGTAGATAAGCTGCTCGAGGATTGCAGCTTTGAGGAGCTTCAAACATATTCTCTTAAAAATTCCGACGAGAAAATTCCGCTCTTCACGGATGTTCTCAAGGTTATTGATTGCAAGGTTCCCATTATCGTGGAAATAAAAAATTCAAAAAAGTATCACGAAACCTGCGAAAAGACCGCATCGATTCTTGATTCCTATAAAGGAATTTACTGCATTGAATCCTTTAATCCCTTTATCGTCGCTTATTTCAAGAAAAATCGTCCCGAGGTTATTCGAGGCCAACTTTCAACCGATTATTTCAAGGACGAACCTCAAATGAAATTCGCCTCAAAATTTGTGCTCACTAATCTTTTATTGAATTTCTATGCAAGACCTGATTTCATAGCATATAATCACCATCACAAAAACCAATTTTCATATAAGATATTAAGAAAGATATATCCCGTTAAAAACTTTGCTTGGACAATAAAAAATCAAAACGAGCTTGACAGCGCTCGAGACGTTTTTACCTGTTTGATTTTTGATAGCTTTACTCCAAACTAATAAACCAACGTCACCAAAAAGTCCTTACTCTTTTTAGTAAGGACTTTTTATTGTTTATCAATCTCTTGACATATAACTCTAAATATGTTATAATAAATATGTTAATAATACAAGGGAACCAGCTGACTGAAGAGGACGTTTAGGTACCCTTGTTTTTTGTTGAAAAGGAGAAAAGATGATTATTACTATATTTTTATTCATTGTTGGCTTAATTCTTTTAATAAAAGGTGGGGATTGGTTTGTTGACGGCTCTGTGGCAATAGCCAAAAAATTCCGCATTCCCGATATACTTATAGGTGCAACTATAGTTTCCATTGGCACAACTCTTCCGGAGGTTATGGTTTCCGCCACGTCGGCATTTAGCGGACACGGTGAAATGGCTTATGGCAACGCACTCGGCTCAATAATATGTAACGCAGCGTTGATTGCAGCAATCACAATCGCAATCCGTCCTTCAAAAATCGATTCGCGCGCTTTCAAACTTCCTACCATCATCTTTTTCGTGGCGGCAGCGGTATATACGCTCGTTGCATACTTTATTGGCGAATTCACAAGAGGCGTCGGCTTGTCACTTTTAGCGGTTTTCCTTGTCTATATTATTTTATCCATTCGCACCGCCTTAAAATCCTCTGCCAATGAGGAGAAAAAATCAGATGATGACAACACGGAAAACCCTAAACTTGCTAAAAACATCGTTCTATTAATACTCGGAGCCGCTCTTATCGCACTTGGAGCAAAACTCTTGGTGGACAACGGAACGATTATTGCTAAGGCCCTCGGTGTTCCCGAAGCAGTTGTTGCTTTGACCTTTGTAGCAATCGGAACATCCCTTCCAGAGCTTGTAACCGCCATCACGTCAATCGTAAAAGGACACGGTGCACTCTCGCTCGGCAACGTCATTGGCGCAAATATATTGAATTTGGTGCTTGTGAGCGGAGTAGCTTCAACGGTTTCCCCCTTCCCCGTTCCCAATAATACT
The DNA here is from genome assembly GCA_017628875.1 of Clostridia bacterium. Taxonomy (GTDB): domain Bacteria; phylum Bacillota; class Clostridia; order Oscillospirales; family CAG-272; genus RGIG4608. Next base: position 278 of record JAGBYG010000274.1, on the reverse strand, counting down.
CAAATAGCAGGAATAAATTCATCGCTGCTTATAGATATTCCCGTAATGCTTTTCGTTATGGCTTTTCTTACAATCCCCGCCCTCGCTCGCGGTAAATTATCACGTTGGCAAGGAATTACCCTCATAGCTGTCTATGTCACCTTCTGCGCCGTGCAATTTATGATTTAATTTACATTTAAATTTTGATTTGTCAGGGAGAAGTTACAAAGTTAAAAAATGGGTCGCTTTTGAAAAAGCTCCGCAAAACTTTTGTAGCGGCTTTGCCCAACAGGAATATT
>JAGBYG010000273.1 GCA_017628875.1 Clostridia bacterium | reverse complement strand
TCTATGTTCCGAGCGATTACCATGCAAGAATGCTGATCTGCTCAATGTTTGATAACATTCTTTCTGTAAAAGCACCCTTTATTATGGATTTGTTTCCTTTAGCTCAGTCTGATATTGAAAAATATTCCTCTCAGCTTTCTTACATATCTGACGATGGTATTGATGATCCAATTATCACCGAATTAAATAATAAATATTTTACGCGTATGACCTATGACTCAATTAAAAAGTCTTATAAAACTTTTGCTAAGCTTCTTTTGGTTTCTGATGAAGAAGAGTGCAAAAAAAATCTATATGGATTATACACGTTTACTTATGCCTTGACCGCCTATGTTCTCAACAATGGTTATTATCAACTTTTCAGCGAAACAGATGTACTGTCTATTTTGGGAAAAATAGATGTCGAAGAACTAAAAGAAAACAAAACTCGTAAAAATGCTTTGATTTCTCTAATGGTTCATTTTCCCGTTGTCATGGATTGCTTTAGAGGAAATCACCCTTCCGTTTTTGAATATTCAAGTGATTGTGTTATTTTGAATCCTGATGGATTGAATATGTACAAAGTGTTCCACCCAAGATCGAAAAAAACGATGTATACATTTTTCTTGGAAAACGATAAATTGAAACAACCTTGCTATACGGACACTCTTTATCGTACACTTAAAGAGTGTCATGATTTTGATGTGAATGAGTTTATGAAAGAAATGGTTTCCCGTATTCCTTCTTACTCTGCGTTCCACGACGCGGATGTTTTTATGAATTCGTTCATACGTCATATTGAAGAAATGTCGATTGATGCTATACAAGAAGTATTGAAAATATACAACAGAAATTCGCAATGCACGAATCGTGGTAGACACAATTCCGATATGAGTGTAGTAAACAAATATTTAGACGAGCATCGTGACTCTATGGACGAATGATATTTGGCAAGTATGTCCATTACGATAACATTTATCTATTAATATATAAACATCATACCACAATGTATAGGAGGTGATCAAAAAATGCGTGTATTTAAAAAATATAAGGACACAAATAAAGTTACATTACACAACGGAGACTGTATAAAATTACTTCGTAAACTTCCAGATGCATCTGTGGATTTGGTAATAACATCCCCACCCTATTGTATCGGAAAAGCTTATGAAGACCCCCATAATGATATAGAAACTTTCAAAAAGCAGCATACAGATATTTTTGATGAATTATATCGTGTTGTAAAACCTGGTGGTAGTATTTGCTGGCAAGTGGGATACCACATTTCTGACAGATGTGTAATTCCGCTCGACTGTGTCATATATGATATCTTTACTTCGTTAAGCGAAAAACGAGAATATCCCTTCGTTCTTAGAAATCGTATTATTTGGACTTTTGGACATGGGTTGAACAGTACAAAAAGATTTAGCGGTCGACACGAAACAATAATGTGGTTCACCAAAGGCGAGCAGACAATGTTTAACCTTGATGATGTTCGTATTCCCCAAAAATATCCTGGGAAGAGGTCTTATAAAGGACCCAATAAGGGAAAGCTTAGCGGTAATCCTCTCGGCAAAAACCCTTCGGATGTTTGGGAAATTCCTAATGTAAAAGCTCAGCATATTGAAAAGACAGAACATCCTTGTCAGTTTCCTGTAGCTATCCCACAAAGATTGATAAAGGCTCTTACAGAACCAGGGGCACTGGTATTGGACCCGTTTATGGGATCAGGATCGACAGGTGTTGCTGCCCTTATTGAAGGTAGACGTTTTGCGGGAGCAGAACTTGTTAAATCATACTACGATATATCCGCCGGACGGTTAAAAGATGCTTCGGAGGGTAAAGCAAAAGTACGTGAAGATAAACCTGTAATAGAGCCAAATCAAAATGCTGCAGTAGCAAAATTACCTGAAGAATTTCGTCTTGCAAGGGAGGCACACAATGAAGAAACTTAAAAAAGGCACCAAATCTGCTAAAAAGGCAAAAAAGTATGTTCCTACACCAGAGCAATTGGAAAAACGCGCCAAACGAGCATTTAAAAATAAAATTGTGAAAACGTTCACTGAAGCAGGATTTCAGTACATTCCAACAAATGATCAGGAGATGTATATAGGTCTTCGCAAAGTTGAAGTTGATGCATTGTTTGTTTATGAGAATATCTGGTTGATTTGCGAAGACACGATTAAAAAGACCAATATTCGCGATCATATCAGAACCAAAAACGAGGCATTCAGCCAGATTATGACGAATATGAATTTGTTTGTCGACTCATTGGTCAAACTGTTTCCCGAAAAGGAAGAATTGCTTCGTCGATATGACAGCAAACGCATAAAGCCATTTGCACTTTACATCTCTAAGGAAGAGGTCATATTATCAGATGATGACTTCAGTTTGTTCCCTAAACTAACTTTTGTGCAACCCAAAACACTTAATTATTTTCAATGGATATCACAGTGTATCAAGCGATCGGCGCGAAATGAGATTTTTCGGTTTCTTGAATTAAAGAATGCGGATATTGGACCAGTGTCAAGCACACGAGAAAGTGCGGAAATTACAGCACCTATTATTTATCCTAAGTCTTTCACAGGACTGAAAAATAATGTACGTATAGTATCTTTTATGATGTCTGCAGAGGATTTGCTGAATACGTGTTACGTTTTGCGCAAAGATAACTGGTCTGATTCTATATGGTTATATCAAAGACTAATTGAGAAGAGTAAAATAAAAGGAATACGCTCTTTTTTGGAGTCAAAAGGAGAGGCTTTTTACAATAATATTATTGTTGGCCTACCAGATCGCGTTCGCTTTTGTGATGAAGAAGGAAATTATAAAACCATCGACGAAATAGGGGATCTTGAGGGAAATTGCACATTAACTCTCCCTAAAGAGATGAATAGTATTTGTGTCATCGATGGGCAACACAGAATATTTGCACATTATGAAAGTGGTGTTGATTCAAGACAGGAACGCACAATTGCCGAATTAAGAAAACAACTTCATCTTTTGGTAACTGGTTTGGTATTTCCTCCGGAAATGAGTGCGGAAGAGCAGGCTCGTGTACAAAGCGAAATATTTGTTGATATAAATTCCAACGCAAAGCTTGTTCCACAAAATGTATTGTTACAAATTAAACGCATTCAAAATCCTATTGCTGATGAAAGCATTGCACAATTTGTTATAGAAAAGCTTAATAAACAAGGAGCATTCCAAAATCTATTGCAAATATCCACTCTTGATAATGGTAAAATCAAAACTGCATCAATTGTACGTTTTGCTTTGAGATATTTGGTCACAGTAACACCAGCCGAAGGGAAGCAAAGTTTGTTTACATATTGGGATGGTGATAAAGAAGCACTTTTTGCAATGAAAAATGATGCGGTAGAAGACTATGTTAAATTCTGCGATGCTACGCTGCGTAATTATTTTGGAGCGATAAAAAAGAATCTTCGTATACAGTGGGAAGACGAAAGTTCCAAATTATTATCCGTTATTGCTATAAACGGTTTTATTATCGCATTAACCAGACAATTAAGTGTCAAGGGTGTTCAAAATTTCGATTTTTACGACAAGGTATTTAATGGCTGGAATTTTGATTTTTCAAAAGAAAACTTCCCATATACATCCAGTCAATATAGAAAGTTTTCAACACGTATATTACAGGAAGCATTTAAGATTACTGACGATGTGATAGATACCATATAATTTGAATTCAGTAATTTATTCGAAAAATATGCTCTATACTAATTGGAATAACAGTAAATCCTAAAGTTGACTCAATATACTTTACCAAGTAGTCAAAAAGTTTTGCGTGATGAGTGTTTTTGTTGTTTAGCTCTAAATCCAAACAATACCGCTCGCTGGCTTGTATAGCTTTTGGAGTCAGATCGCCAAAAAAATAGTATTTTCGTCCACGTATTGTTACAGTGTAAAGTTTCATTTCTTCGCCCCCTTCCTTATTATACGTGGAAAATAATTATGATATTCATAAAAATCGTTGTTATGTTTATGGCGCACAGCCTATCAAATATGAATCCGTACGAAATAATGCTGGACTTTCTACTCTTTTTGTGATATCTCGTATGTTACCTAAAAGAAAGGAGCAACAAAATGATTGATAGAAGAACCAAAAATGCGGAGATATTCCGCAATACAGAACAGCGCTATACATCAGATTCTACACTGATTAAAGCCATTCAAAAATCAACTGAGGCACAGGTGTTCATTTCTGAACGCGAATCCGTAGTAGTTCACTTGCCTCACAAAGTAGAAAAGGCAAAAGTAATTGTCAGTGGAAAGCGTTCACTTGAAGCAGCCGAGAGCTATGCAAAGCAAGGTAAGAAGGTCTGCGTATTGAACTTCGCATCCGCGACCAACCCAGGCGGTGGTGTTGTAAATGGATCATCAGCACAAGAAGAATGCATCTGCAGATGCACTACACTTTATCCTTGTCTTAATACCAATCAAATGTGGAATGTATTTTACAGCCCACATCGTAAAGCAGCGAATCCACTTTACAACAATGATTGTATCTACACGCCGGATGTCTGTGTGTTTAAAATTGACACCAACTTTCCCGAACCACTTGCTTCAAAAGATTGGTGGAACGTGAACATTATTACTTGCGCGGCACCAAATCTGCGCGAGCGTCCAAGTAATGCAATGAATCCTCATGCAGGTGATAGGGCGGCAAAGATAACGCCAACGGAGCTTGAAAAGTTGCTTGCGGAGCGCATCAGACGAATATTTGAAATTGCCGCATCCAACAGAAATGAAGTGCTAATACTCGGTGCATTCGGTTGCGGAGCTTTTAAAAATCCTCCCCAGATTGTGGCAAAGGTATTCAATGCGGTGATGCAAGACTATCTCTGCTATTTCGATACTATTGAATATGCTGTGTATCATACCGAGCGCGAAGTAGGAAACTATGATGCCTTTTGTAAGGAGATAGAGGTATGAGAAAAATCATCAAAAATGCTATTCAATGCAAACTCTGTGGTGATATCATAGAATCCACCTATCGTCACGAGTATGTTCAATGTAAATGCAGTGCGTGTGCCGTAGACGGCGGTCATGATTATCTCCGTCGGAGCTTTATAGATAAGGATTGCTATATTGATCTTTCCGAAACCATCGAAGTAACAACGGAAGAAAATAAATAGGTAACATGAGGTTTGGGCTATAACAAACCTGTAATTCCTCGAATGTTTCCTCAATACATACGGTACTTCCCCGGAATATCCTTTTGACGAGGATTTTGAAACGATAGTATGATAAAAAGTCAAATGCAAAAGCGAGCTTCATAAAAAAGCTCGCTTTTGTCGTGTAAAGGCGATACCTTAAAAAATTATAATCAATTCCAAAACTTACCTCTTGACAAACAAATGTTCTTGTGATATGATAAAAACAAGAACAAATGTTCAATATTTTATTGTGAGAGCGGGTGAGATTGTGGCGAGTGTAAAAAAAGAAGTGGTAAGAGAAGCGGGGAGAGGAAAGTTTGTGCGCACTCCGATAGGAGTTGAAGCGATATTTATGCCCGATGGAAGCTTTGTGCCGAAAAAATTGTGGTACAAGGGCAAGAGCTTTGAAATAATTCGTGTTGAGCGCGTGCGAAAATATTCGCCGTGGCAGGTGCGCGCGGTGGCTACAACTGAATACACCGTCATAATCGACGATGCAGAAAGGCAGATATATTACGAGCCCGAAAGCAATCAATGGTTTTCCGTCAAAGAGGTGTGCGTATGAGTGACAGAGCAATACTTCACAGCGATGCAAACGGATTTTATGCTTCGGTTGAAATGGTGCTAAATCCCGAGTTACGAGGCAAGGCGGTGGCAGTTTGCGGAAGCATTAAGGAGAGACACGGAATAGTTCTTGCAAAGTCGGAGCTTGCCAAAAAAGCAGGTATTAAGACCGGAATGGTCGCGTGGCAGGCACGTCAGTTGTGCCCTGAGCTTATTGTTGTACCGCCGCATTACGATTATTATGTGAAATTTTCAAAGATGATACAGAAGATATATGCGCGCTACACGGACGAGATCGAGCCGTTTGGTATGGACGAATGCTGGCTTGACGTTACCCGTTCTCCTATGAAACCTATGGAGATTGCCGAGTGCATAAGACGCGAGGTAAGGGAAGAGCTCGCGTTGACTGTATCTATTGGTGTTTCCTTCAACAAGGTATTTGCAAAGCTTGCCAGCGATATGAAAAAGCCCGATGCTATAACGGAGATTACGAGAGAGAATTTTAAGGAAAAGGTTTGGCCTCTACCTTGCTCCGATATGATTTATTGCGGTAGAGCAACAACAAATAAATTGGAGAGTATCGGTGTACAGACAATAGGTCAATTAGCTAACCTCAATCCTGATGTACTAAAGCATAAATTGGGTAAAAACGGTGTTATGCTGTGGCAATTTGCCAATGGACTTGACACCTCGCGCGTGGCGCACGAGAGCTATTCTGCACCTGCTAAAAGCGTGGGGCATGGAATAACCTGCACCGAGGACTTAAACACGCTTGACGAAGCGCAGAAGATCATATACGCACTCTCGCAGGATATAGGCGCAAAGCTTCGACAGATGGGACTAAGAGCCAAGGGAGTCCATCTTTCCGTGCGAGATAATGAGCTTCACACTGTGGGATGGCAAACGTTACTGAAAACGCCCACACAGGACGAGCTTGATATTGCAAACGAGGCGTTTGCAATTCTTCTTTCAAATTACCGTTGGGAGAAAAACGTGCGCTCTTTAACCGTCACGGCGATAAATCTTGAAAAAGTAGAAGAACCGATACAGCTCTCACTTTTCGATACTCCGGCAAATGAAAAGAGAGAAATCCTTACGCGCACAATCGACGAAATCCACGAGCTTTACGGAAAACACTCCCTCGTCCCAGCGCTCATTCTTGATGAAAAAAAGATGCCACGCGGAGTTTGCGACGAGCTTGTTATGCCCGGGTGGATGTATGTTTGAATAACAAAAAGCGAGCTTCATTTTAAAGCTCGCTTGCTTTTTGCCCTAATGTGGGCTATTACTCCATCGAGTCTTTACTGTATTATTGATGTGCAGCCCAGCAACCCCGCTTCATCAGAAGCGGGGCTCTCTTTTTTCTTTCCTCACCACTCTTTCATTTCCTCTCCGTTTATGGAGCGCTGCTATCTTGCACCATATATAGTAGAAGCTATATACAAGATTGGAGTACAAGAAAAACCGCTTTCGCTTTAATTATGAAAGCAAATACGGATAGAATAATGGAGGAAACAAAAGAATGAGAAATTGAAAGAACAAAATGAAAGAGAAAAAAGAGAGATTTTACGGTTACTCGTGGTGAAACAATCGAGTAAACGGAAAAATCTTTGTGGGTTTTGCGGGACCCCGAAAAATCGCAAACAGCCGTGGCGTGTGGCGGTAAAATAACACGCAAACAACCTTGACGTGTGGTTGTAAAATGACGCGCCAAAATCTAAAAATGCCCTTGCGGATTGATTCTTAATACGACAATTATGGCAAAATTGGGCAAAAAATCAAGAAAACCCTTGCGGATCGGTTCTTAAAACGACGATTTACAGCAAATTGGGTAACAAAACAGATGGCCTGCCGCATCTATAATTCAGGTGGGGATGCTTAGCTTTAACGGATAATTTCATACATATAAAGGGCACTTTGATGCAAAAGTGCCTACGGGTTTCTATTGCCATTTTAAGAAAGGAGGTAAATATGGGACACAACAAACCGAGAAAATCATTAACAGAGCAAGCAAAAGAAAACCTTAATTCCAAACTCGCTATAGGTGAAAGCAAATATGAAGCCAAGCTAAAAAATGCTCACACGGAGAAAATATATTCGTGGTCAACGTATAAAGCATATTTGAAGCACTGCTGCTATTTCGTTAAGTGGTGTAAGGAGCAACCCGCAGATGCCAGAATAGGACACAAGGTACGTACTCTTGAAGAGTGCAGATTATTCGTTGAAAAATGGATACAAGCAGAAATAGACAGAGGGCAATCTCCATATACGATAAAACTTGAGGCGTGCGCTTTAGCAAAGCTTTACGGTTGCAGTACAAGAGATTTTGATATTAACACACCGCAACGAAAAAGAAGTAATATCACAAGAAGCAGAGGTACAGCAGAACGAGATAAAAACTTCAGTGAGAAGAACAATGCTGATCTTATTACATTCTGTAAATGTACAGGACTCCGCAGAGGAGAGCTTTCACAAATAAGAGGAAATGATCTTATAGAAAAAGACGGAAAGTACTTTTTACATATAACAAAAAACACTAAGGGCGGACGAACAAGGATATCGCCTATCGTTGGTAATGAGAATGAGATTAAGTTTGTAATTGAATTGTGTAAAAAGTCAGGAGAGGACAAGATATTCCCGAATCCAAGCGAAAACGCAGATATACATTCATACAGGGGAGAATATGCAGCGCGCATATACAACGCTTACAAACGCTCTCTCGACGAATTTAAAAACGAGAGGTTAATTATCCACAAGAATGAAATAATAAAGAGCTACACATCAAACAGCAACCGAAAGCTAATTAAAGGCAACGAGGACTATTATACTACGATAAACGGCAAAAGAACACTAATAAAGGGCTTCAGGGACGTGCGCTCCGCATATTATTGCCGAAAAGATTTAAAAGGTACTTCATATGACCGCAAGGCACTTTTTGAAGCATCGCGCGCCCTCGGACATAATCGCGAGAGCATAGTAGCAGATCATTATCTTGCGTCGATGTCGTAATAATTGTTGCTCTTTTGGGCCAAATTGTCGCCAACCCGCCGCGTTCACAAAATGTTTACAATTTAAGGGCTGTTTTTGGGCTAAACCTTCTACGAATTTTTGCGAAATCTCGCATATTTAGGTTGAAAGCTCCCGAGGGGGCAAAAAACACATAAGAAAGGCGGATATATGACGGAACGAGATTACTATTCAATGTTCAAGGATGCGCCCGACGTGCTGACGGTGACAGAAGCAGCCAAGCTATTGCGACTTGGCAAAAACAAAACCTATGACCTTATCAAAAGCGGGGTGCTCCATTCGATCAAGTGGGGTGGCAAGATAATCGTACCCAAGGTGTGCTTGATAGAATTTTTATGCAACGAAAATAATTATCAAAAAAAGAAATAAATTTTTGAAAATATACCCTATTTTAAAATTTAAGTGGTATAATGTTATCAAGCTGATGACGATACCACAACAAAATAAAACCGAAAGGAACATATTTTATGAAACCTATTACAGGTCGATTGACCGAAAAGAATGGCAAGTGGTATGCTGTCATTAATCTCCCGAAGCTTCCCGGGGAGAAGCGTAAACAACCGTGGAAGCCCCTCAATCTTGACTCCCGAAAGGGTTCAAGAATAATCAACAAAACGCAGGCAGAAGCTCGTCTTGCAGAGCTTGTGGCGCAGTACAACCGCAACTATGACTTCCTTGAAGTCGGATTATCCCGCGCGGAGCAGGAGCAACGAAGGATCGCGCG
>JAGBYG010000272.1 GCA_017628875.1 Clostridia bacterium | reverse complement strand
GAAATTACATTCACAAAGAATATTTCATCCTCTGCGAAGTTCTTCAAAGACCGGCTCTTGCCCGAGCCCGATTTTCCGTAGATTAAGATAGGTTCAGCCATAACAAATTCCTCCTTTTACGTTTGGCTTTTTTAATTGTTGTTCAAATAACTTGCGATCAGCATTCTCGCGAGTGCCGACATTGTCATACCGCTATCATCCGCGGCTTTCTCAAATCTGCTTTTTTCTTCGGGTGACAGCTTAATCATAAGGTTTTCGCTTCTCACCCTTGCTCTGTTTTCTCTCGCATTCTTCAAAGCTTATCCCTCCCTTCTACAAGTGCTTCACCGATATAATCAAGGTCTTCATCGATGTATGCGCTACAATCTACATTCGGCATATTCTCGCGGATGTGCTTGCGGAGTATCTCGTTAATGTCGGCGGGGTCGAGGAGTGAAGCAAGAAGAGCGTTGATTTCTACCGAAATATTCTCACCGATTGAGATGTTATAAATCGCATCGAAATCCTCGCGCTTTTCGTTAATGCAATGAATGCACACGCCGCCGTGAATCTCGTCCGAGCCGTATTCTTCACCGCAAAGCTCGCATTTCTTTGTTTCCTCAAAATCGCCGCCGCAATGAGGACAAGATGCCATATTCTCGTAGGCGTAATCACCGCCAACGAATCCGCGAAGCTCTCTCTCCTCGCTCGGTTCGTCAAAAATCTTTCCACATTTCAAACATTTGTAAGCCATTTTATTTATTTTCCTTTCTTTTGGTGTGGGGAAGTTCCCTTTGTTGTGACTATATTATAACATATTTTTGCCCATTTGTCAATACCTTTTTATAAACTTTTTTATATTTTTTCGATATTTTTTGAGGTTTTTTATTTCGCGCGCATTTTGTTCGTGAAATTTGCGTAAAACTTGCGCGTTTAGATCGTACACAATCGGGCGCGTTTGTGCTATAATGCAAGCGAGGTGATGAAAGTGAAAAACATTACAAAATTTATCCGTGAAAACGAAAAATTAAGTAAGCTCCCGTTTTTGGTGGTTTTCCGTACCATTGAAATATTGATTTCTTTGGGTTTGATTGAATCGGAGAAAAAGAAATAAATGGCGTGGATAGAGTATAACGCTAACCCAAGGGGAAGAAAAGTCGGTGACTGCACCGTCCGCGCTATATCAAAAGCCGTGGGCGAAACGTGGGAAGACTCATATTCGGGTATCGCGCTTCAAGGCTTTTTAATGTGCGATATGCCGTCCGCTAACTCGGTGACTACCGCTTACCTAAAGCGCAAAGGGTACAAACGGCGCACGATTCCCGATAATTGCCCCGAATGCTACATGGTGGAAGATTTCTGTCAAGACCACCCGCACGGCACATATATTCTCGGAATCGGCAACCACCTCGTCGCGGTTATTGACGGCGATTGGTACGATGCTTGGGATTCCGGCAATGAAATACCGATATATTATTTTACGAAAGAGGAATAAACGATGAACTATTATGCACCTTTTTACAGACCTTCATACTATCCGCAAATGCCTATGCAGAACCCGCCCGAAAATCAAAACCAATTCGGGCAGTATCAGCAACAGATGCAGATGCCGATGCAGAATCAGCCTACACCGCAACCCTCTAACGATATGATATGGGTACTCGGTGAGATCGAAGCGCAGAGCTATCCCGTCGCACCGAACAACACCGTCACTCTTTGGGATAAAAACGAAACAACGATATATATTAAATCGGTGAATGCTCAAGGCATACCTTCAATGCGTATTCTTGACTTTTCCGAGCGTGTTCCAAATGCGCCCAAAACCGCCGAGAAGCACGAATGCCATTGCGGTGATAAGTTCGTAAGCAAAGACAAATTCGCGGCGTTAGAGAAGAAATTTGAAGCTCTCGAAGCGAAATTCAACAGCATTTCGGCTGTAACTTCCAATATGGAGGATAACTGATAATGGCTAACCCTCTTTACAATCAACTCGGCAACCCCGCACCCGCGAATGACGGCGGTCTCTCGCAGTTCATAAACCAAGTGCAAGAGATGCGGAGAACCTTCAACGGCAACCCTCGCGCCGAGGTCGAAAGGCTTCTCAATTCGGGCGCAATGTCGCAACAGCAATTCAATGAGCTTTTGCCCATAGCGCAGAGGCTCGCGGCGTTAATGCCTAAACACTAAAAACAAAAATCTGCGCAGATTTTGTTATAAATTAAATCAATTAAAACGAAAGGAGACATAAAAATATGTCTATTACTGCATCCGAACTCACTCCCGCTGACATCCGCGCGTGTACTTGTGGCAATGACGGCTACAACAATGGCGGTATGTTTGGCAATGATTGGGCGTGGATAATCATTCTTTTGCTGTTCGGCTATGGTGGTCGTGGCTTTGGCGGCTTTGGCGGCGGCTTTGGTGGTGGCAATGGTGGCTGTTATGCACCTTGCGCTACTCAAGCAGATGTCCGCGCGGCTGTCG
>JAGBYG010000271.1 GCA_017628875.1 Clostridia bacterium | reverse complement strand
CGTTCGTGTCGCGCTTCGTGCGCCTCGTACGCATACTCGGTGAAAACCACTTGACTATTGCCGTATTTTTCTGTTCCGCAATTATTGCAAGTTTTTTGCATTTCCTTTTCTCCTTTATTTAAGAACAAGCTCAAGGAAAGCAACCACTAACGCCCCCACGCTTGCTGTTGCTATTGCCCACAATAGCTTATCCCATATTGCGAGTTTATCAAAGAGCTTTTCGATGCGCTTGTCATCGTTCGCAAACTTTTTATTTATGCCCTCTTGCCGTTCGCTACAATCAGCTTGCAACACATATCGGTCATCAAAAACCTTCTTGAGCTCCGTTATATCTTCGTGGTCAATCGGCATTTTTCTTTTGCTCCTTTGCTACTTGCTTTTCCGCAAACTCGGTCATCTTATCGAACACCTCTTGAATGATCTGCTCGATGAAGTCCTTCGGAAATACCGGCTTGATAATAGCGGGGATGACGGCATAAACTTGCTCGACCGCGATCTCCATCTTTTCAGCACCGATTTTATCAAGATCTTCTGCAACATTAATGGCATTCTTCGCCGCTTGTTCAATCTTGTTTCTAATCGCAAGATAATAGCTGAAAAGTGTCACGCCAATTGCAAGCACGCCGAGCGCGATGTTAATATAAATTTCCATAGCCTTTGCTCCTTATTATAACATAGATTTTTAGGATTGTCAATACGTAATTTTGATTTACTCTTCGACGATTTCCCATCCGCTAGGATAAGCTTCGGGAGTCCATACATTCGCATCAATGAGCGACTTATAAAGATGGTCGCCCCAATATCCGCACTCGTCCTTTGCAAATGCAAGTCCTGCGGTTATGGTTTTGGGAATGATGCGGAATCCGTTTCGGTATTCAATATCTTCCCAAAGTGTGGGAGCGTTGTCGGGGTTATTCTCGGCGGTGTCCCAAAGGTCAACAGCCGCCCTCTTGAGCTTTCCGCCCCAATTGATGCGAGTACCCGCCGCAACAAGTGCGCCGTTTTCTTTAAGTTTTGGGAAGAGTGCCGCCGCCGTGCTTGCCGTCTTATCATCAAGCGACGGCACGGCAAGTTCTGCGGCTTTTCTGTAGGCTCTTGCGTTTTTAAGAATATTGTTCATTTTTCCACTCCTATGATAATATCGTAAGCTCTCGCTTTCAGTTTCGTTTCTTCATCCGTTTCGGGTGTCGCTTCTTTGTCGGTAAGACTTGCCGATGATTGTTCGATAAGTCTGCGGAAAGTTTTTAGCTTTTTAAATATCATTTGTTATTACCTCGTAAACGTAAATAGTGCTTTGATTGCTTGCCACAGTTTTTTGCGAGATGCTTTGTTGGCTTACGATAGATGTGCAAACGCCTGTTTCTCGCCGTTTGCAAACAGTTTCACAGCAGATGCCGATACATCCGTATACCTTGCAAGCGGAAACTTTACTGTTTTACCATCGACGCAAATCCGCATTAAACCGTTGTCATCTGGTATAAATCGCTCTGCCTTTACATCCGTTTTGATGGATAACGTAACGCCCTTATCGACGGCACCAGAAAAACAGAAGAAGTGCGCCGCCATCGGTGCGTTCGTCCATCCCGTGTAAATCATGTTTCCACCGCCTTGCTCACCAGAATCAAGAACAGCATCGCTTGTATCCCAGTTACGATTGGTAATGTTGAATGCACCTCGCAAAACCCCATTCGCATTGTCGATTGATGAATAGTAGATGTTACCTTGGGCAAAACGGACAATCTTCATTGCAGTTTTGAGTAAGTCTATATCTCCATCAACCAATGAGCTATAATAAAAGGCTTCCGCCGCAAAAGGCAATGTATAAACATAGTCAGTTACGTTTACAGTGTCCGCACCATTAGCCCCTGTTCCAAGTCCGTTCTTAACAGCACCTTCTTCGGTGATACACTGTTCAAGCCATGCAGTCAGAATTTTTCTTTTCGCAATCCACGTTGCACGGTTTGACAGATCGTCAATATACAGTTCAGCATGGGCAATGCTACGAACACAAATAGATTGATCACTGCTCGGTGGCCTTTGTGCTTCGTTACCTCCCATTAGCGTAACCATACCGTCATTCCGAATCTTTGTACTTATGTACGCAAGACCGTTTTCAACTGCGGTCTTATATGCTTCACGATTGTTCGTGAATTTATAAGCCATGGAAATAGCACTGATAGCGTGTGCTGTGAAGCAAGCAGTTGATTCCAATGTTGCGGTGCTTCGTTGCCACGAACCATCCTCTTTTTGGATGCTCACAAGCCAATCCGTAATATCCAAAGCCTTCTCACGGTATGCAGAAGCATTTTCGCTATCAACTTCTGCCATCCTGAGCAGAAAAATTGCGACTTCACTGTTGTCATTGGTGTAGGCTATTGAGGAACCAGTGTGGTACGGGAATGAACCGTCTTCGTGTTGCAGATTGCAAATTCCATTAAACAGATTTCTTGCAAGGGTAAGATATTTCTTGTCGCCAGTGTGTTTCCACGCTTTCAAGAAAGCGTAAGCAGATTCTGTAGTGCAGTCGGTACGGTATCTGCTTATCCACGCCATATTGGTCAGGCTGTATCGTTCTCGAATTAGATAACCCCAATTGGTATTATCAACGGCTGTTTCCAACCAGTTGACAATATCCATTGCTGTATCATTCATTGACATTTTCGCTCACCCCTTACGCAAAAGTAACGGTGATATTAGAAATATCGTCTGCCGTCAAATCTGAGCCATCAGTTTTTTTCAAGCTAATGGTCGCATATTCAGCCGCGCCAGCTTCAAAGGTATAAGTCGCACCAGATGCTTGCCAGCCACTATCAACATCGTAGGTGAGTTTACCATCACTTCCAGTATTCCAGCCGTTGAAGCCCCACATAAATCCGTCACAGGAAACGGTGCAAGAAATAGCATCTTCAGGCACTTCAACGAGATAATATTGTACGCCGTCTATAGTCGGAGGGACTTTTTTGTTCCCAGATGTAGCAACATATACCGCGCGTGCAGGGTAGGCTTGTACTGAAGCGCCTAACTCATTATTGGAAGTAAGGACAGAATATCCTGCAAGAATCTTAGTTTCCTGCTCAAGAGTTGTTGCTGTCAGTGTATTCGACATTTTTGAAATCATTGTATCCTTTACACCACGCACAGAAATTCGATACTTGGTTTCGGGATAAAGACCGTCAATAACATAAACACCACCTGCCGCAATGGTGACAGTCTTATTTAGAACACTATCAACGTAAACGTTGTAGG
>JAGBYG010000270.1 GCA_017628875.1 Clostridia bacterium | reverse complement strand
ACTGGGCTCATTCCTTTTAATTTGAGAGAGATTCTCTCGTTGTTGTAGTAATGTATGTATTCTTCCAACTTTTCAATGAATCCCCGAGGGGATTCAAATTTTTCGCCGTAATACATTTCAACTTTCAACCTGCCAAAGAAATTTTCCATTATGCCGTTGTCCATACAGTTGCCTTTTCGGGACATACTTTGTGTAATGTTATGCTCGGCAAGAAGCCTTTGGTATTCGGCGTGTTGGTACTGCCAACCTTGATCGGAATGGAACAGAGGTCGTGCATCGGCAGGAAGTTTTTCAAACAACCCATTCAGCATATCTCTAACTTGCTGCAAGTTAGGACTTGTAGAAATAGAGTAAGATATAATTTCACGGTTAAACATATCGAGCACCGGAGAAAGATACACTTTTTCGTCGCCGATCTTAAATTCCGTAACATCGGTTGTTAGTTTCTCATAGGGCTTGGCTGCGTGAAAATCTCTTTTTAGCAGATTAGCTGCTACCTTTCCGACCTCGCCTTTGTAAGAATGGTATTTCCCGTTTTTGCTCTGTTTTCCACGTAGATGAAGGGATTTCATCAGTTTTAATACGGTTTTATGGTTAATTGGATAACCTTTTGCCTTCAATTCAGAGCAAATACGTCTGTAGCCGTATCTCCCTTTGTGAGTATTGTAGATTTCTAATATATCTTGTTTTTCGCTTTCGTATTTGTCTTTATCCTTCTGTTTCAGATAGTAATAGAACGTACTTCTTGCTATCCCGGAAAGCTCTAACAAATCTTTAAGCGGATACTTTTGCCTTAGTTCAGCAATTATGAACGCTTTTTGCCGTTCTTTTGCTCTTCCGCAAGAACTAAGGCACTCAGTTTTTTTAAGTATTCAATCTCCATTCTGAGTCTTTGGTTCTCAGCAATAAGATCTTCTTCGACTTTTCTGTCAAGCTTTGGCGGGCGTCCCTTTTTACATCCGTAGGATTTGCCTCTGCGTTCTTTCATCAGACCTTCGGCTCCTTCTTCCAAGAATATGCGCTCCCATCGTTGAAGTGTACTTATTGCTCCGCCCATAGATTTAGTTATAATTCCATATTTGTGTGCAGTTTCATAATAACTTAAACAATTCTCACGCATATCCATTATAACACGAACTTTGAACTCTGCGCTATAGTTTTTTTGTTTTTCTCCCTTTTTTCCCATAAAAAATATGCACCTCCAAAAGTGTCTAACTTTTGGGGTGCATATCAGATAAGCCTTCTGTTCTTGCTCTTCTTTCTTTTTTTCTCCTCAAGGTTTAGTGTCCGCTTTTTCGTACGTTTAACCTGCTAAAATAATTATACCACAAAATCTTACCAACTTTCTATACCTTGAGGAGGAAAATTATGAAAATTAACAGCGTCAGTATTACGTCACTCACTTCTCTCGATTTTGAGCTTAAGGGTGCGAAGCCTATTACAATTTTTCGCGGAAAGCACTCCGCGCTTGCACTCGACCTTATTCGCGAAGTAATCGGAGAGAGCAATTCAAACACCAATCCCAACAACGTTGACAACGGCCACTTTATCATTCACACCGACGTTGATATGGATGGAAAGAGCTATTCCGTTTGCTATATTCGCAGTGCGGATTTTCTCGGCGACAACCGCATTGCCGTGAATTTTCACCCCGACAGCATAGAGTATTCCGAAGAGGATACAAGAGAATTTCTTAAGAAACGCAACGAGATAAACAAGGATAACCGTCCCGTTTTTATCTATCCGTCAGCACTTGGCGAAAGGAATAACGTTACCGCATTTATCAGAGCACTTTCGGGTGCCGGCAGGCAGGTATTTCTTGCCATTCCGGAAGAATTCTCCGAGATTGAACACGATAACATAACAAACGTTTTTGTAAACTAAAGCTTTCAAAAAAATACTGCCCCGTGTTTTAAAAATCGGAGGCAGTATTTTTTATTAAGCCGCGGCCTGAAGCCAAGTAGGAAGCAAAACCACCTCAAACAAGGATATCTGATTCGGGTCCTTCTCTTCTTCGCCGCAGTCAGTCACATTACCGTCACAGTCGATTGTAACGTCACACCTTTCTTTGAGGTCCTCTCTCGTTATCTCCATTGCATAACGCACCTCAGACAAGGTGTTAAAGCATTCCATCGGCGCATAACGGTAATCGTTTTTGCTGAAAGAATCCTCACCGTGCATAGGCGCACCCGTGCGTGAAAGAAGCGAATATCTTTCCATAAGATCTTCATAACGCCATAGCAATTGCTCCTCGAATCCGTGATAGCTGCAATCGGTATATTTTTCTTGGTTTTTTAAATCAAGCTCGGAAAAGTATCCCATTTTTCTCTCCTTTTATTACCCTATAAAAAAGCTTTGCGATATTCTGTCGCTTATAGATAAATCTCTATTCTTAGATTCAAGTCTTTTAATTTACTCATTCTTCCGATCCTCTTTTCATATTTTTATTCGTTATCAGTATCGTTTGTCTTTTTAATTTTTCAGCACGGGTGAGCAGCTCACTCGTGTCAATTGATTCATCAAGCTTTTCTAAAAATCCGCTAATAAGCAGCGGCTTT
>JAGBYG010000269.1 GCA_017628875.1 Clostridia bacterium | reverse complement strand
TTAAGGGCAGAGAGGGCTTTGATGGCAGCAGTAAGCTCCATTCTGTTATTGGTAGTTGAGCGCTCACCACCCGAAAGCTCCTTTTCGGTTTTTCCGTAAACTAAAATTGCACCCCAACCGCCTTTACCGGGATTTCCACGGCACGCGCCGTCAGTATATATATCAACGTGTTTCATAAATATCTCCTAAAATTATTCTATATTTATATTAACATAATTATAAAATAAAGTCAATAATTTTTGTGTCTAATGTTGACATTAATAATTATTTGAGGTAAAATATATAGTGGTTAAATATTTTCAAAAAGGAGAAAAGAAAATGAAAATTGATATATATTCCGGCTTTTTAGGAGCGGGTAAAACTACACTTATTAAAAAGATGATTTCAGAAGCATATACGGGCGAAAAGCTTATGCTTATCGAAAACGAATTCGGTCAAATTGGTATTGATGGCGGATTTTTAAAGGAGTCTGGTATCAATATTACGGAAATGAACTCAGGTTGTATCTGCTGCAGCTTGGTGGGGGACTTCTCAGAGGCTCTAAAACAAGCTATAATCACTTATCACCCCGACCGCATTATAATTGAGCCATCGGGCGTCGGTAAGCTTTCTGACGTAATTAAAGCTACCGAGAGTGTGCTTGATGATGATATTGTTCTCAATGGACTTACAACGGTTGCAGACGTTAATAAATGCAAGATGTATATGAAGAATTTTGGCGAATTTTTCAACAACCAGATTGAAGAAGCAAAGTGCATTGTTTTAAGTCATACTACAAATGCAAGTGAGCATAAAATTGAAGAATGTGTTGCACTTTTGAGAGAAAAAAATGCTCACGCAACTATTATTACTACAGACTGGGACAAGCTTACGGGAGAACAGATTTTGTCTGCTATTGAAAATAGCAATACTCTTGAAAAAGAGCTTCAAGAAATGAAGCACGAGCATCACCATCACCACGAACACAATTAGCATTGTGATTGCCACGAACATCACCACCACCACGAACACGATGAGCACTGTGATTGCCACGAGCATCACCATCATCACGAACACGATGAACACTGCGATTGCCACGAGCATCATCAGCATCACGAACACGTTGAGCATTGTGATTGCCACGAACATCACCATCATCACCACGCGGATGACGTTTTTGATTCTTGGGGTGTTGAAACTGCTAAAAAATTCAGTATGGATGAAATAAATAATGCACTTAAATTACTTGAAAGCGAAGAATTCGGTATTGTGTTAAGAGCTAAGGGTATTGTTGATTCTGTTGACGGAGATTGGATATATTTTGACTATATTCCGAGTGGTATTGATATTCGTCGCGGAAACTCTGATATTATCGGAAAACTTTGTGTAATTGGCTCGGGTATTAATCAAGATAAAATCAAAGAACTTTTTAACGTATAGGAGATAGAATGAAAAACCAAATACCTGTTTATTTATTTGTTGGTTTTCTTGAGGGCGGCAAAACGCATATGATTCAAGAATCAATGGAAGACGAAAGATTTAATTCGGGTGAAAAAACTATGCTTATTTGTTGTGAGGAAGGAATCGACGAATATGATCCTTCACGCTTCTGGGGCAAAAATGTTTATATAGAAAACATCGAAAACGAAGAAGATGTTACACTTGAAAATTTAAATAACATAGCTAAAAAGCATCTTATAGATCGCATTATTATTGAATATAATGGTATGTGGCAGCTTGAGACACTTTTTATGAATATGCCTGAAAATTGGGATGTGTATCAATGTGTTATGGCGGCAGATTGCGCGACCTTTGAGCTTTACAATGCAAATATGCGATCACTTATGTTTGATAAGCTTTCTGCCTGCGAAATGGTAGTGCTTAACCGTGCGACTATTGATGCAGATAGAGAAAATATTCATAAGATTGTAAGAGGAGTAAATCCTCGTGCAGATATTGTTTATGACTATCCTGATGGGCACATCGAATATGATGACATTGAGGATGAGCTTCCATTTGACGTCGATGCGCCTATTATTGAAATAGACGATAAGGATTATGCTATTTGGTATAGAGATATGGGCGAAGACCTTGAAAAATATAACGGAAAAACTGTTAAATTTAAAGGACTTGTAGCACGCGATCCTCAAATGGGTGCTAAAACAATTATTGTTGGCAGACACGTTATGACCTGTTGCGCCGACGATATTACCTTTGGCGGACTTATATGCAATTTTAAAAAGGATGCTACTCTTAATACGGGTGACTGGGTGTTGCTTACCGCAAAAATTAAGATAGAAAATCACCCGATGTATCAAAGACGAGGCCCTGTGCTTTATGCGGAAAGTACTGCGTTTGCAGTAAAACCAAATCCCGAGCTTGCAACCTTTTATTAATTAAATTTGGGAGAGAAAAATGAAAAACGCTTTTTTGAAACATAAAAAGTTAATATTTCAAACACTCATTTTTATGAGTTTTATCGTTGCGCTTGTTTTTCTCTTCGTTTTGATAGTTAATTTAAATATTGTTGCAATAACTAATGATAATATTTATTCGGTTGATGAATTGATAAAATTAGATAAGGATTTTGATTGTATTCTAATTCTTGGGGCAGGTGTTAGACAAGACGGCTCACCAACTCCGATGCTACGCGATAGACTTATTGTCGGATACAATGCTTACAAGCATCTTGGTTCTGTACCTATTTTTTTGAGTGGCGATAGTGAAAAATCAGATTATTGTGAAACCTTAACTATGAAGAAATTTTTGCTCGAAAAAGGCGTTGATGATACAATGATCATTAGTGATGGGTATGGTTTATCAACATATGAGAGCATTTGGAGAGCCAAGAACGTTTATGGTTTTAATAAAATTTTGATAGTTAGTCAAAAATATCATTTGCATAGAGCTATATATATCGCTAATGAATTTGGTATGGTTGCCTATGGCATTGATGGCGCGCTTACAACTTACGGTAAACAGCCAATATATAGCTTAAGGGAATATCTGGCAAGAATAAAGGATATGATATACGCTGAAATGTCCCCCGAACCTGCATATATTAACAAATGGGAGGAAATATATGAATAAATTTAAGCTTGTTTCCTCATATCAACCCACAGGAGATCAACCGCAGGCAATTGAGGCACTTTCTGAAGGAATTTTGCGCGGAGATAGAATGCAAACTTTACTTGGTGTTACGGGATCGGGTAAGACGTTTACTATGGCTAATATAATTGCTAACGTTAATAGACCTACACTCGTGTTGGCACATAATAAAACACTTGCTGCGCAGCTTTGTTCTGAATTTCGCGAATTTTTCCCCGAAAATGCTGTTGAATATTTCGTGTCTTACTATGATTACTATCAACCCGAGGCATACATTCCAGGTAAGGATATTTATATCGAAAAGGATGCTATGATAAACGACGAAATTGATATGTTAAGACATAGTGCAACGTCGTCAATTTTTGAAAGACGTGATGTTATCATAGTTGCTTCTGTATCGTGCATATATTCGCTCGGTGACCCCGAAGAATATAAAAATCTTGTTATTGATCTTCGTCCCGGTATGGAAATGACAAGAGATCAGTTGATAAGACGATTAATTTCAATCAGCTACGATAGAAATGATATAAGTTTTGTTAGAGATAACTTCCGTGTTCGTGGAGATACAGTTGAAATTTTGCCTGCGTCAAGTCACGATAAAGCAATTCGAGTTGAATTTTTTGGTGACGAAATAGACAGAATAGCAGAGATAAATATTGTTACAGGCGAAGTTTTAAGGATAATGTCTTACGTTCCCATTTTTCCTGCAACTCACTATGCAGTTTCCGATGACAAGAGGGAAGTCGCAATTAATGAAATCATGCAGGAAATGAATGAGAGAGTGGCATATTTCCAAAGCCAAAATAAATATCTCGAGGCGCAAAGAATAAGTGAGCGTGTTAAATATGATATGGAGATGCTTCGCGAAGTTGGATTTTGCTCGGGGGTTGAAAACTATTCAAGAGTTCTTTCGGGTAGACCTGTTGGAAGTACTCCATATACGTTGCTTGATTATTTGCCCGATAATTTTCTTCTTATGGTTGATGAATCACACGTATCGTTGCCACAAGTTAGAGGAATGAGCGGTGGCGATATTGCAAGAAAGAAAAATCTTATTGATTTTGGATTCCGTTTGCCATCTGCTTACGATAACCGTCCATTGAGATTTGAAGAATTTGAAGAAAAAATCAATCAGGCGATTTTTGTTAGTGCTACTCCGGGTGAATATGAAAAAGAACATTCAACTCAAGTTGTTGAGCAGATTATTCGTCCGACGGGACTTATTGATCCTGAAATTATTGTGCGTCCGATAGAGGGTCAGGTTGACGATCTTATGGGGGAAATCAAAATACGTGCAGAAAAAAATGAGCGTGTACTTGTTACAACTCTAACCAAGAAAATGGCAGAGGATTTGACAGAGTATTTTGAAAATAACGGTATAAAGGTTCGTTATATTCATTTTAATGTTGATACAATGGAGCGAATGGAGATAATTCGCGATCTTCGTCTTGGTAAATTCGACGTACTTGTTGGCATCAACCTTCTTCGTGAAGGTCTTGATATTCCCGAGGTGTCACTCGTGGCTATTTTGGATGCTGATAAAGAAGGATTTTTGCGTGCAGAAACATCTTTGATACAGACCATTGGACGTGCTGCTCGAAACGCAGATGGTAAGGTTATTATGTATGCTGAGAAAATTACAGGTTCAATGGAGCGTGCAATCAACGAAACTAATCGACGCAGACGAATTCAATCCGAATATAATAAAGAAAATGGAATAACTCCTAAAACTATTGTTAAGAGTGTTCGCGATATTATTGAAATCGGTTCATCTGATGAAGCGAAGTTGTCAAAGAAAAAGAAGAATACCGCTAAGATGTCCAAGAAAGAAAAGGATGAGCTTATTGAAAAACTTACTAAAGAAATGCGTGAGGCAGCTCGCCATCTTGAATTTGAAAAAGCGGCATTTTTAAGAGATAGAATATCTGAAATTAGAAATCAAAAATAAAGGAAGTAAAATGGTAAAAAATATAGTTGTTAAAGGGGCAAGGGTTAATAATCTGAAAAATATTGACGTTACTATCCCACGTGATAAGCTTGTTATTTTAACAGGACTTTCGGGCTCGGGAAAAACATCACTTGCGTTTGATACTATTTATGCCGAGGGGCACAGACAGTTTGTTGAATCACTTTCTTCGTATGCAAGAATGTTTTTGGGACAAATGGACAAGCCGGATATTGACTCAATAGAGGGCTTATCTCCTGCAATATCAATAGATCAGAAAACAACGTCAAAAAATCCTCGTTCTACAGTGGGAACCGTAACCGAAATTTATGATTATCTTCGTTTACTTTATGCAAGAATCGGTATTCCTCATTGCCCTGTGTGCGGAAAAGAAATCAGACGTCAAACTATTGACCAAATAATCGACAAAATTATGACCTTGAATGAAGGTACGAGATTTTTGGTCCTTTCACCTGTTGTCAGGGGACAGAAGGGAAGACACGAAAAGGTTTTTGCTGATGCTAAAAAAAGTGGATATGTGCGCGTTAGAGTTGACGGAAATATGTATGAACTTAGCGAGGATATAATTCTTGACAAAAACAAGAAGCACGACATTGAGATTGTGGTTGACCGTCTTGTTATGCGTCAGGATATACGCTCACGCCTTTCAGATTCGGTTGAGAGCGCACTTTCTACATCTGATGGGTATTTACTCATTGTCACTGTTCCACGCGAAAATGAGGACTCTGAAGAGCTTTCATTCTCACAGTCATATGCTTGTGAGGAACACGGATTTTCTATAGGAGAGCTTGAGCCGAGAATGTTCTCATTTAATAACCCTACGGGTGCGTGTCCGAAATGTTTTGGACTTGGTACTTTAAGAAAATTATCTATTGATAAAATAATACCTGATAAATCCCTTTCATTACACGATGGCGGTATTGCCGTTAACGGTTTCAAATCACTTGAAGAAGAAAGCTGGAATGGACCGTTATTTATAGCTGTTGGAGAAAGATTTGGCTTTGATCTTGATACTCCACTTGAGCAGTTCACTCCCGAAGCGATGGATATTTTACTTTACGGCAGTGGAACTGAAACCTACGAAATCGTTAGATATTTCGGTGGAGAAGCCCATAAGCAAAAAGCAAAATTTGATGGTATAATCAAAATAATTGAGCAAAGAATGAATATGCAAAATAATGCTGATTATTATGATGAATTCATAGAGGACGCTCCTTGTCCCGAATGTAATGGAAGACGTTTAGCTCCTGCGGCTCTTGCTGTTACAGTTGGTGGAATTTCCATTGATGAATTTTGTAATATGCAAATTAAAAATGAAATTGATTTTGTTAATAGTTTTACTTTGACCGAAACTGAACTAACTATTGCAAAAGAAATTTTGAAAGAAATTCGCGCAAGGTTGAATTTCTTATCAAGTGTTGGACTTGATTATCTCACACTTTCTCGAAAGGCAGGTACACTTTCGGGTGGTGAAGCGCAAAGAATTCGACTTGCAACGCAAATTGGATCTTCTCTTGTAGGTGTCCTTTATATTCTTGATGAGCCAAGCATCGGTTTGCATCAGCGCGATAATTCAAAGCTTATTGCAACACTTAAAAAGCTTCGCGATATGGGAAATACCGTTATTGTGGTTGAGCACGATGAAGAAACAATGCTTGAATCGGATTATATCATTGATATTGGTCCCGGTGCAGGTATTCACGGTGGTGAGGTTGTTGTTGCAGGAACACCCGATGAGGTCATGGAGTATCCTAAATCAATTACCGGTGCATATCTTTCAAGAAAAAAAGAAATTCCGCTTCCTAAATCAAGAAGAAGTGGAAATGGCAATTATCTTGAAGTTATTGGCGCGCAGGAACACAATCTTAAAAACATAGATGTAAAAATTCCTCTTGGTACTTTTACTGTTGTTAGTGGTGTTTCAGGTTCGGGTAAATCGTCACTTGTTAATGGAATTTTGTATCCCAAACTTGCAACTAAATTAAATCGCGCCTTCTATCAAGTGCCAGGTAAACACGAGAGAATTATTGGCTATGAAAATCTTGATAAGGTTATTTGTATAGACCAAAGTCCCATAGGTAGAACACCACGTTCCAATCCTGCAACGTATACGGGATTATTTACAGATATACGAAATCTTTTTGCACAAACAACCGATGCAAAAGCGCGTGGATATAACTCGGGTAGATTTTCATTTAACGTTAAGGGAGGCAGATGTGAAGCGTGTGAGGGCGATGGTGTAAAGTGTATTGAAATGCACTTTTTGCCCGACGTTTACGTTACTTGTGATGTTTGTAAGGGCAAACGTTATAACCGAGATACCCTTGATGTGAAATTCAAAGGCAAGAATATTTCGGATGTTCTTGAAATGACTATTGAAGAAGGTATGGATTTCTTTGATGGATTGCCTAAAATTCGCAAAAAGCTTGAAACAATGTATGATGTTGGACTTGGATATATAAAAATTGGTCAATCATCTACAACGCTTTCAGGTGGCGAAGCACAAAGAGTAAAACTTGCTACAGAACTTGCAAAGCGTAGTACGGGAAAAACAATATATATTCTTGATGAACCTACCACAGGACTTCACACTGAAGATGTGTCCAAGCTGTTAAGTATTCTCAAGCGTCTTGTAGATGGTGGCAATACAGTTCTTGTAATCGAACACAATCTTGACGTTATCAAGAGTGCCGATTATATTATCGACCTTGGCCCTGAGGGTGGTGACGGTGGTGGCACTATCGTTGCACAAGGAACTCCCGAACAAGTAGCGAACAATCCAAACAGTTTTACAGGACAATATCTCAAAAAGGTATTTGGACTATAATAAAAGCGACAGCTGAAATCAGCTGTCGCTTGTTTTTTATACAAAACTATTAATGAATGCTTTGTAAGCATCCAACTTTAAATTCATTTCATCTTTGCTTATTCCTGAAAGCAAATAATAGAATTTGATTTTTGGTTCGGTGCCTGAAGGACGAGCAATTACAACGTCACCATTTTCCATCTTAAACGAAATAACGTTTGAAGATGGAAGATTAGTTGAAAGGGAAGTTCCAGTCAATTTGTTTGTGATAGTTCCCTTAAGATAATCTCCGATTTCAACAATTTTATTGTTTGCAATTGACTCGGGGGCATTATTTCTTAATGTGTCCATAAGAGCAGCCATCTTTTCTTTTCCGTCAATGCCGTGCATATAAAGCTCTTGATTTGCCTCAAGATAGTAGCCATATTTTTCATACAAGCCATTCAAAGCATCGAACAAGGTCATTCCTTTAGCGTGATAGAAGGCTGTCATCTCGCATATAAGCATTGTTGCAACAACTGCGTCTTTATCTCTTGCATAAGTACCCTTGAGGTAGCCATAGCTTTCCTCAAAACCAAAGAGATATGCCGCATCTGCACCGGCTTGTTCATAATTTTTAATAACCTCGCCAATGAACTTGAATCCTGTTAAAACATTATGAAGCTTAACGTTATGCGCTTCACAAATCTTTGCTACAAGTTCTGTTGATACGATAGTTTTAACTGCGTAAGGATTGTTAGGCATTGTGCCTGTTTCTTCGTAAGCGGTAATAATATAGTCAATCAACAAAGCGCCCATTTGGTTGCCTGAAATTGTTACAAAATTACCCTCATTGTTCTTGGTTACAACACCAACTCGGTCTGCATCGGGGTCAGTAGCAATCACAAGTGTGCTTCCAACGTTGTTAGCAATTTCAATACCAAGTTCAAAGACTTCAGAATACTCGGGATTGGGCTTTTCAACTGTGGGGAAGTCTCCGTTGATTTCCATCTGTTCGGGAACTACATAAAGATGCTCAACGCCGCAGCGCGCCAAGATGTCGGGAATCAATCTATATCCTGTTCCGTGAAGAGGAGAGTACACGATTTGGAGATCATTAGCTACATTTTTGATAGCATCGGGATTTACAAGCTGTTGCATAACAGCTGCAAGATATTTTTCATCCATATCCTGATCAAGAACCACGATATTGCCGTTAGCTACTTCTTTATCAAAATCAGCATACTTTACGTCGTTGAAAATATCTATTTTTTCAATTTCCAAAGATACGGTTTTTGCGTGCTCGGGTGGAAGCTGTGCGCCATCTTCCCAATATGCCTTATATCCGTTATATTCCTTTGGATTGTGTGAGGCAGTAATGTTGATACCCGCAACACAATGAAGCTCTCTTAAAGCAAATGAAAGTTCAGGTGTGGGGCGAAGCTCGTCAAAGATATAAGTCTTAATACCGTTTGCAGCCAAAACGCTTGCAGAAACCTTTGCAAAAAGTTCGGAATTATTTCTTGAATCGTATGCAATTACAACACCATCATTAGCGCGATTTTCTTTAATAATGAGATTCGCAAGTCCTTGTGTAGCTTGAGCAACTGTATATTTGTTCATAGCATTAGTGCCAAGACGCATTTTTCCGCGAAGACCAGCGGTTCCAAATTCAAGAGACGTATAAAAGCGTTCTTTGACATCAGTTTCATTATCTGAAATAGAGGCAAGCTCATTTTTTTCTTCAATAGAAAGAGATGATGACTCCAACCATTTAAGATATTCTTGTCTGTAAAACTCCATGTTTTTTAACCTTTCTAATTAGAATTATTGTTTTTTGTAATTCTTGAGTGCATTAGCCAACTGATCGGGGCAAGAGGTGGATCTTGGACCGCATTTGATACCGTCAAGACGCTTAATTGCGTCATCAATGTGCATATCCACAACCAATGCAGCTACGCCTTGAGTGTTGCCTGAGCATCCGCCGGTAAATTTAACTTTTTCTATAACGCCCAATTCATTTATATCAATATCAATTTGTCTTGAGCAGGTTCCTTTAGTTTCATAAGTAATGTGTGCCATTATTATTTCTCCTTTTTATTTTTTCTATTTTTAAACGTTGATTTAAGCAAATCCTTAAGAGATTTGGATTTTTTATTGGAAATCTTTTCAATGTTTCCAACATAGTAATGGTCAAGAGATGTTTCAAGACCTTTTTTTCTTAAAGAGTTCATCGTGTATCGATTTATAAGGTGAATAGCTACTGCAAATACGGGAACACCGATTACCATACCAAATATACCAAATAAACCGCCCATAGTAATTATTGCAATAATTGTTGCAAGCGAACTGATGTTGATTTTGTCGCCCAAAATATGAGGACATATGATGTTTCCGTCTATTTGTTGAATAATTACTATAAGAACTATAAATAAGATGAGCTTATCGGGCGCCGTGAGCAATACCAAGAATGCTGCAGGAATTCCACCGATAAACGGCCCGAAAATTGGGATAACATTAGTAACGGCAATTATGCAGGAAAGTAAAAGTGGAATGGGCAATCTAAATATGCTGAATACCACATAGCAAATGATACCGACTACACCTGCGTCGAGCAACTGCCCCTCAATAAATCCACCGAATGTACGGTCAAGCAACTTTCCAAATCGGATGACTGAGCGAACTTTTTTGGGAGTCAAAAAGCTATTCAAAAATCTTCGTAAATATGCCTTAACTCTTTCCTTAGCCATTAACATATATCCTGCGATAAATAATCCAAGTACGATGTTTTTAATAGCATTAAAGAGGGAAGAGCCAAATCCTAAAGCAATATTAAAAAGTGGTTTGATTGAATTGCTGTTTTCGGAGAATACTGATGAAAAATCTCCTGATGCAACTTTATCAATCCAAGGAAGATTCTTATTTACCCAATTTATTAAGGATTCGGGATTGATTTTTTCTATTTTGTTTAATAGTTTGTTGTTATCCAATATAGTGTTCAGACTATTTGTAAGGCCAACGAGTGATTCTTCATAATTAACAATATATGTATCCCAAAAGCTTTTGAGAGTTGAAATTAAGTTAGGAATAAGCATTGTAACAACAAAAGCAATAAGCGCTATTATCAATGCAAATGTAATCAATATTGAAACAAGACGTCTGATAGTGAATTTTTGAATCCATTTGAAAACTTTGCGCTCGAAAAACGCAACTATGGAATTTGATAAATATGCTATAACAAAGCCGACAGTAATAGGAGCGGTAATTTTCCAAAAGCTATCTAAAAAGCTTTGAATTTTACCACTTATAAGTCCATATACTAACCCAATACAAACAAGTATAATGCTTGATATTATCAAAGCTTTGATTATGGTTTTTTTATATGTAGAAATCCATTCGCTCATTGCTACAATCCTTTCCTAAAATCAGTATTATACCAATTATATTATAAATAAAAAATCAAATTAAGTCAATAGATTTTCTGCGATTCTATTGAAAAAATATAGATTTTATGATATTATTATACTAATATATTTATCAAAGGAGAATGCTATGCAATCGCATATTGAAAGAGCTTATGCCAAAATTAATCTTTTTCTTGATATTTTAGGTAAAAGAGACGATGGATATCACGATATATATACGATTATGCAAATGGTAACGTTATATGATGAGGTTGAAATCACATTGACAAATAATGATGATATTAATCTAACTGTAAAAAATGCTGATCTCGGTATTCCCAAAGAAAAAAACCTTGCATATATTGCGACAGATAGAAGTCTTTTTATTGTTTCTGGTTTTAGTGTTTGAAAACTTAATCCT
>JAGBYG010000268.1 GCA_017628875.1 Clostridia bacterium | reverse complement strand
GTTCAAATTATTAGACATTACAAGGCATTATAAAATTTTATCATACTTCACGGTTACACGCGATGGAATATCTTACAGAGCCTCCTTCCGCAGAGGGAGGTGGCTTTGCCCTTAGGCAAAGACGGAGGGAGTTCCCCTTTCGACTTCAACTAACATTCCGATAAATCAAAATTTGAAAAAATAAACCTCACGCAAACCAGCCCACAAAAATATGAACAAAATTCATTAAATAATTACAAAAAATCCTTGTAATATTGACTTTTATGTGATATAATTTAAAAGGAATAATTTGAACTTTTATATTATAAAGGAGAAAATATATGAGAAAGACGAAAATCGTTTGTACGATAGGTCCTGCAACAGAAAGTGAAGAGAAATTGCGTGAGTTAATGCTTGCGGGAATGAACGTTGCGCGCCTTAACTTTTCACACGGCAGCCACGAGGAGCACAAATTAAGAATTGACAGAATTAAAAAGGTAAGAGAGGAGCTTGGACTTCCCGTTGCCATCCTTCTTGACACAAAGGGCCCTGAATATAGAATAAGAACGTTTGAAAATGACAAAATATATCTTAATGACGGAGATACTTTTACTTTCACAACCGACGAAATCGTTGGTAATCAGGAAAGAGTAGCGGTTAGCTATAAAAATCTTCACAACGACCTTGAGGTAGGCAACAAGATTTACGTTAATAACGGTCTTGTTCACTTCGTTGTTAGGGAAATCAAGGGACACGATATTATTTGTGAGGTAACAGCAGGCGGTGAGCTTTCTAACAGAAAGAGTATGAGCTTCCCCGGTAAAGTGCTTAAGCAGATTTATCTTTCAGAGGTGGATAAGTCCGACATTCTTTTTGGTATTGAGCAGGATGTTGACTTTATCGCTTGCTCCTTCGTTTCCTGCAAGCAGGATATCGATGACGTAAGAGCATTCCTTGACGAGCACACTCCCGACGATAATATTTCACTTATTGCAAAGATTGAAAATCAGCACGGTGTTGACAATATCGACGAGATTTGTCAGTCCTGTGACGGTATTATGATTGGCAGAGGCGATATGGGTGTTGAAATTCCTTTCGAGGAGCTTCCCAAAATCCAGAAACACCTTATTACAAAGTGCCGCCTTCTCGGTAAGCGCGTAATCACAGCAACCGAAATGCTTGAATCTATGATTTATAATCCCCGTCCTACAAGAGCAGAGATTTCCGACGTTGCAAATGCCGTTTATGACGGAACAAGCGCAATTATGCTCTCAGGTGAAACCGCAATGGGTAAATATCCCATTCTTGCGGTGCAGACAATGGCAAAGATTGCCGAAACAACAGAAAAGAATATTAACTATAAAAAGAGATTTTTCAATACCGAATTTGACATTCAAAACTCCGTTGACGCAGTATCACACGCGACCTGCTCAATGGCAATCAACCTCAATGCCAAGGCAATCGTAGTTTGCTCACTTTCGGGCAGAACTGCGCGAATGGTAAGCCGTTTCCGTCCCCCTGTGGACATTATCGGCCTTACCGTTGACCCCAAATCCGTTCGTAAGCTTTCTCTTTCTTGGGGAGTAACTCCCGTTCTCGGTGAGGAAGTTCCTACAACAGACGTTCTTTTCTACTCCGCATATAAGGCAGCTGAGAGAGAGTTTAATCTCAAAAAAGGAGACCAGATTGTTATTACAGGTGGACAAATAAACGGACACGGCGGAAATACAAATCTTATTAAGGTTGACACGATTTGATATGAAATTTGAAGAAGTAACAAAAAAAGAAAACCTCATATTTGACGGTAAGGTTTTGCACGTTTATTGCGACGATATTGTTCGCCCCGACGGTAAAGCGGCAAAAAGGGAATATGCAAAGCATCTCGGTGCGGTGTGTGTAGTACCCCTTACTGCAGAAAATGAAGTTATCTGCGTTAAGCAATTCAGATATGCGCACCACAGAATGTTCCTTGAAATCCCTGCAGGAAAGCTCGACTATGCGGGAGAGGATAGACGCGAAGCGGCTCTTCGCGAGCTTCGTGAGGAAACGGGCGCGCTTTGTGAAACGTTGACTCACATTGGTGACATCATTCCTTCCCCTGCAATTTTGACCGAAAGAATTTCAATGTATCTTGCAGAAGGACTTACATTCACCGAAACGGAATTTGACGATGGAGAATTTATCGAAATCGTAAAAATCCCACTTGCCGAGCTTGTTGAAATGACAATGCGCGGAGAAATTGAGGACGCCAAAACTCAAACTGCCATTTTAAAAACATGGTATCTTAAAAACAAATAAAAGCAAAGGGCAAATGTAAATTTGCCCTTTCTTAAAAGGATGTAAAAATGAAAAAACTACTTGTAATTGACGGTAACTCAATACTGAATAGAGCATTTTACGGTGTGCGACTCCTTTCCAACAAGAACGGACTTTACACAAATGCGATTGTCGGTATGATAAACATAATAAATAAGCAAGTGGAGACGGTAAAGCCTGACTACGCGGCGGTTGCCTTCGACCTTAAAGCGCCCACATTCCGTCATAAGATGTACGATGCGTATAAGGCGGGCAGACACGCAATGCCCGATGAGCTTCGCGTTCAGTTTCCTTATGCCAAGCGCGTTTTGACTGAAATGGGCTTTGCTGTGCTTGAAAAAGAAGGATATGAAGCGGACGATATTCTCGGTACACTCGCCAAGCAGGCGGAGGAGAGGGAAATGGAAGCATTCATTTTGACTGGTGACCGCGACTCGCTACAGCTCATCACCGATAAAACCACAGTGCTTCTTGCCACAAACAAGGACACGCTTGTAATGGATAGAAACGCGTTTTTTGAAAAATACGGTGTTGATGCAAGCCAATTCGTTGACGTTAAGGCGCTTATGGGCGACTCGTCGGATAATATTCCCGGTGTTGCGGGTGTTGGCGAAAAGACCGCACTCAAGCTCATCTCAGATTTCGGCTCACTTGATAATATCTATGCAAATTTACCAAGCGATAAAATAGGTAAATCCGTTAATATAAAGCTCGCAGAGAATAAGGAAAACGCATATTTGTCAAGAACTCTCGCGCAGATTTGCACCGACGTGCCTCTTGACGAAACCCTTGACGATATTGAGTTTAAGGGGTTTGGCGATGGCGCGTACGACCTCTTTACCGAGCTTGAATTTTCGGGCTTTATAAAGAAATTTGGTCTTTCAAAGCCAAGCGCGGCAAAGCATACAACAAATGTGCAGGAGGGCGAACAGCTCGGCTTTTTTACCGATATTTCAGAGGATAAAAAAGAGAAAAATATGGCAAACGTAAAGCTCGACGACCTTTTAGAGCTTGACAAAAATGAACCTTGCGCGCTTTCCTTTGAAAACGATAAGATTTATATTGCAACCGAGAGTGAAACCCTTGTTTACGAGGGTAACCCCGACTCTGCACGTGAGTTTTTGTGTGACTCGGAGCGAAAATTCATAATGCACGATTGCAAAAGCATATATCACGCTTTGAAGTCGATAAATTTCCAAAATTGCTACTTCGATATTATGCTCGCTGCATACGTTTTGAACGCAGGTGAGGGATCTTTCGACATTTCGCGACTTGCTATGTCAAACTTGTCAATCGTACTTAACGAAAACGAAATAAAAGCTCCTGTAATTTACGAAATTTATAAAATTTTAAAGCAGAAAATCGAAGATTATCACTTTGAAAAGCTCTTTTATGAAATAGAAATGCCCCTTTCAACCGTTCTTTTTGAAATGGAGCGCGAGGGATTTAAAATTGATAGGGAAGGACTTGTAAATTACGGACTTTCACTTGATGAAACAATAAGCGAGCTTGCAAATCGCATATACGGCTATGCAGGCAAGGATTTCAACATCAACTCCCCCAAGCAGCTTGGAGAGGTGCTTTTTGAAACACTTATGCTCCCCCACGGCAAAAAGACCAAAACGGGATATTCAACCAATGCCGAGGTTTTGGATAAGCTTCGCGCGTACCACCCCATTATTCAAGACATTCTCGACTACCGCCAAGTAGTCAAATTAAAAGGAACTTACGTCGACGGCTTTGTGAAATTGCTCACCGACGATAACAAAATTCATACAACCTTTAAGCAAACGGGAACGGCAACCGGACGCCTTTCGTCAGCCGAACCCAATTTACAAAATATTCCGATAAGAACTCCGCTAGGCAGGGAGCTTCGTCACTATTTTATCCCCAAAAACGAAAATTACGTGCTTGTTGACGCGGACTATTCGCAAATAGAACTCCGCCTTCTTGCCGCAATTTCGGGCGACGAAAATATGATTGGCGCATTTTTGTCGGGAGTTGATATTCATACATCAACCGCCGCAAACGTGTTCCATGTGCCCGAAAATATGGTCACGAGCGAGCTTCGTAAGCGCGCAAAAGCGGTGAACTTCGGCATCGTTTACGGAATTGGCGAGTTTTCGCTCTCAGATGACCTTCATATCTCAATGAAGGAAGCGAAGGAGTATATCGAAAGCTATAAGGCAAGCTATCCACTTGTCGATAAATACCTCAAGGATATTGTCGAGGAGGGCTACGAGCACGGCTTTGTGTCAACGCTCTACGGTAGAAGAAGATATATCCCCGAGCTTTCGGGACAAAATAAAATGCTAAAAAAGTTCGGTGAAAGAGTGGCAATGAATAGCCCAATCCAAGGCACCGCCGCGGATATAATCAAGGTCGCAATGATAAACGTCAATAAACGCCTCAAAGAAGAGGGAATTGACGCAAAACTCATTCTCCAAGTTCACGACGAGCTTCTTGTTGAAGCGCACAAATTCTGCTCCGACCAAGCCGCAAAAATACTCCGCGAGGAAATGGAAAACGCAATTAAATTACCCGTGCCTCTCTTAGTTGAACTCACTGTTGGCGAGACGTGGTATGATAATAAATAATGTATAAAATATAGCAAGTCCGTGAATACGGGCTTGCTTTTGGGTTTGATTTATCGTGAAGAAGTTACAAAGTAAAGGATTGTCACTTTTTCGAGAAAAAGTAACCAAAAAGCTTTTGTGGAGCTTTGCCCAATATAAATATTATTTGTGCTAAGTCCACAGACTCCGCGCAACTCGCGTGACTCACTTCTTCGCGCTCGTCACAAATGTTTTTACCGCACGAGTGCGATAAAAACCGGGTCTTGCTACAATGCACATAGAGTTTTTATATCTGCTTATGGCTTCGCACCAAAAAAGTATATTTTTGAACATCGAAGCT
>JAGBYG010000267.1 GCA_017628875.1 Clostridia bacterium | reverse complement strand
AGAAGATTTTCGGGAATTTCAAGCTCTTTTGTAAGGAATTCCCAACACCATTCGATCGCCTCTACCTTAAAGTAGTCACCGAATGAGAAGTTGCCAAGCATCTCAAAGAATGTGCCGTGACGAGCTGTGTGACCAACTCTCTCAAGGTCGGGTGTTCTAATACACTTCTGACAAGTGCAAACGCGATTTCTTGGGGGCTCTTCCTCTCCTGTAAAGTATTTCTTCATAGGTGCCATACCGGAGTTGATAAGAAGCAATGATTTGTCATTAATAGGAACAAGTGGGAAGGATTTCAATCTCAAATGTCCCTTTTTCTCAAAGAAAGCAAGATAGCTTTCTCTTAAATCGTTAAGTGATGTCCATTTCATTTTAAATATTTCCTTTCGGTTTGTGTGAATAATTAGTTTATCAATTTGCTGTGGTGATGTGCAAAAATAAAAAGCCCCACGCCAAATGCTTTTGCATAAGGACGAGAGCGCTCGCGATACCACCTTATTTCGCCATTTTCTCACGAAAATGACCTCAACAGCTAAAATTTTAGCTAACGCTTTAACGGGCGAACCCGACTTTCCTTTCGGAAGCAACTCAAGGATAGCTTCACATTCCCCGCCCCGCTGCCTCGCACCATCCGACAGTTCTCTGAACAAGCAAAAGAACGCTACTTATTCCTCTCAAAGTTTTTCATACATAGATATAATATCAAAAAATATATATTTTGTCAATAGATTTTGCTAAAAAACTCTTTACTTAAAAATATGCCGAAATGCAGACAAACACGAAAAAATATGATATAATAAAGAAAAAGACATTTTTATCTAAGAAAGGAGATTTTATGCAATACTTTATATCGTTTTTAGAAGGTTTTATAACCTTTACTTCTCCCTGCCTTTTGCCAATGCTTCCGATATATTTCTCATATTTTGCAGGCAACGGTGAGCGCAATGGCAAAAAAGTAATCAAAAATGCACTCGGCTTCATTCTCGGTTTTACAACCGTGTTTGTAGCTATGGGCGCTTTAGCGGGCGTTATAGGTGGATTTTTAAACAAATACAACACTCTGATAAATATTCTCACAGGACTTGTGGTAATATTCTTCGGTCTTAGCTTTCTTGGCATTTTCAATCTCAAAATGTTCAAGGGTAGCAGTTTCGAACACAAAAAGGAGCTTGGCTTCTTCTCGTCAATCCTTTTCGGTGTTGTATTTTCGATAGGTTGGACTCCCTGCGTTGGCGCATTTCTTGGCTCTGCCTTGATGCTTGCCGCGAATAGAGGCAGTATGGTCGAGGGAATTTTGATGCTCATCGCCTACTCCATCGGCTTGGGAATTCCCTTATTTATCAGCGCAATACTTATTGACAGATTAAAGGGTGCTTTCAATTTCATCAAGAAAAATTATTCAATCATTAACAAAATCAGCGGAGTATTACTCATAATTCTCGGAACTCTTATGGCAACAGGACTTTTCGGTATGATTTCTCGCTACTTTTCTTAAGGAGGAAATGTTATGAAAAAAAGATTTTTACTATTCGTTTTAATTATCGCAACCCTTATTTTTACATCTTCTTGCAAGGCGCTCTATAATAACCTTGCATCAAGCTATGCACCAAATAATATAGAAACACTTCCAAAAAGCTCAACTACAACAATGCCATCTCAAAGCACAACGTCGGATACGAGCGAGCAAACTCCAAGCGAGGATGATTCGCCCGCTTCAACTTGGAACGGAGCAGATTTCACAGTTCTTGACAAAGACGGCAACGAAATCAAGCTCTCAGACCTTGCAGGCAAACCCATCGTTTTGAACTTTTGGGCAACCTGGTGTGGATATTGCGTTAAGGAAATGCCCGATTTTCAAACCGCATATGAAAAATACACAAACGTTCAGTTCGTTATGGTAAACGTGACCGATGGCTACTACGAAACCATCACTTCTGCTAAAGAATTTGTTGCAGAAAAGGACTTCACTTTTCCCATTTACTTTGATACAAAATCAAGTGCAACCGCAGCCTTTGACGTGAACTCTTACCCACAAACATTCTTTATCGACGCAAACGGAACTCTCGTTGCAAAGGCAAGAGGAATGATCTCCCTCGAAAACCTCGAATATGGAATCTCCTTAATCACAGAAGATAAATAATATGCATAATGTTTAAGATAATTAAAAAAGAATTAAAATCCCCCAAAATCGCAATTGATTTTTGGGGATTTAATATTACTACGAAATAATTTACACTCTTAGCATTATGTTGTTTTATTTGTATTTTTTAGCCAACTCAAGTATAACGAGTATTGGGAAAAACAGAATTGATAAAATACAACCTAATGCTCCCAATTTTTCGAGTTTTTTCATAATATTTCCTTCCTATCTTTAACCTAAGCAGGTAATTATTTATCAATATTAGCCAAAAGCTCCAACGCCTCAGCATATTTTTGACATCTTTCCAAATCCTTTTCGCTAATCTTGTCCAATCTTGTTAAGTCGCTATTGTGCTTCAAATCTGCAATTTTTACCGCGCGCGCGATTTCGTTTGTAGCAATCATCTTGACATAGTCCATATAAGGCACTTCATCATCGTGCGTAAGCAACGCAAGTGCTTCCAATACGGAATTTGAAAAGCCCATATTCTTTAAATCGTCAAGCGTGTAATCGGTGTCCTCAATCACATCGTGCAAAAGTGCGCATATTGTAGTTTCTTCGTCCTGCATCTGCTCAGCCAAATGAAACGGATGAAAAACGTAAGGAAGTCCCGTCTTGTCGACTTGCTCCTTGTGTGCCTCAAAGCACAATTTCATCGCCTTTTTTGTGCTTTCTGTATAAATCATACTCCTATCTCCGTTTCTATCAACCAAATTATATGTTTATTATACCCCCGCGCGCGAAATTTGTCAAGTAATTTTAATGGCGCAAAAAAAGAAGACAACCGAAAATATCGCTTGTCTTCCAAAAACCTATTCAATTAATAACTATTTATCAAACAATTTATCAATTCAATAAATTTTTATTCACGCTTGCTAAACGGCAAGCTAAACTCTCAAATACGCTTATCTTGTAGGATTGTTCGCACCGAGATTGTTTTCGTAGGACTCTACCATCTTCTTAACCATCTGACCGCCGATAGAACCTGCCTGGCGGCTTGTGAGGTCACCGTTGTAACCGTTAGAGTTAAGAGTAACACCTACTTCGTTAGCTGCC
The DNA here is from genome assembly GCA_017628875.1 of Clostridia bacterium. Taxonomy (GTDB): domain Bacteria; phylum Bacillota; class Clostridia; order Oscillospirales; family CAG-272; genus RGIG4608. The sequence continues at coordinate 42 of JAGBYG010000267.1, read as the reverse complement.
TGCATCTTGAACTGTTCAAGTGCCTTTTTAGCTGACTTATTT
>JAGBYG010000027.1 GCA_017628875.1 Clostridia bacterium | reverse complement strand
CCGTGAAGTGTGATAAAATTTTATAATGCCTTGTAATGTCTAATAATTTGAACTATATGGCTACATACGAAAGATCGCCTTAGCGAAGGCTCCTTCCGCAGAGGGAGCTCCCGCGTGAGCGGGTGAGGGAGTTCCTCATTTACTCAAAACTAATTTTTTACTCCCCGATAAATCCCAATTTTGCATTCAATAATCCAAATACCTCTGCACTGCCGATTTTTTCTTAAGGAACGTGAAATTATTGTCAACCCTTTCCTCGTTTTGCATTTCAAATCTGCTCATAACAGCGTATCTTAACGCCTCGGGAGCGTGAGTCAGAGCGTGTGGCTCGCTTGATGCGTCCTCAAATCGCTCCTTGTCGCAAAGTAACCCCTGCATCGAATTAATTAACGTGCTGCAATTTCTGCAAATATATAGCCGTGCCTTTTCCTCTCGAGCAGACAAATACTCCTTCAAAACACGCCAACCGGGGATTCTTCTGTTGTCTGCAGGAGTCATCGGAGGCATAGCAAAAACGGATTGCATAATTTCAAAGCCGCTTTTTCCGCTATCCTGCCGCCTGTTCCATAAATCGGGCGATGCAACTGCATATTCAACCCGAATATCCCCAAGAAACTTCACAATAGCTTCCGCCGCCTCACCCAAGGTTAAATTCGGAATACAAAGCTCAGCTTCAACGTATAAATTCCCCTCAAAATCCTTTGCAATAAGTAATGCCGCAAGCATATCGAAGCCGTAGTCAAATGCAAGAAAACGCTTTGTATTTTTTGGAATAAAGCTCGCATCGACCACGTGAAGCTCCTCGTTAAATTCCGAGAAAAATTGCCCCTCGAAAACGTCCCATCTGCCATATAGCCACGCATCACGCAATCTCTTGGGTAATGCCTTTAATTGCTTAACGTATGAAGAATCACTTTTTAATAACACATCGTTATCATAAACAAGAGCTTGAATAAAATTGTATTCAAGAGGATCCTCGTCAGAATTAAATTCCCTGTCGACAAATAATCTCTTTACCCAAGAATGACCAATTCCACCGGGATTGCACGTCAGATACATTCGCTTTGGAAAATCGTTAATACCGCGAAGTGATGCCTTAAAAATTGAAAACTGATATTCGCTCAGCTGCGTTGCTTCGTCTATCGCAATAATATCGTATTCCTGCCCCTGATACCTAAGCACGTCGCGGTCACACGAGCAAAATCCAAAAATTATCTTGCTCCCGTTTTGAAAAATAACCGCTTTTTCTCCCTCGTTGAATTTGAGAATTCCGCCGTATTCCGCAAGCAAGGGCGCTAAATGATTGGATTTAACCTCTCCCAAGCTTCGCCTGATGAGTAAGCATTTGATACCCGCATAGTTAAGACAAAGTCCAACGAGCTTTCGCCTCAACGCCCAACTTTTCCCACCGCCTCGCGCTCCACCGTATGCCGTATATTTAGCGCGGGAAGCAAAAAACTCACTCTGCTTTGCGTTGGGCTTTCCTTTGATTTTGATAACTTGTTCGCTGGTCACTATTTGCCGTCCTCCGAAATATCGTGTTCAAAAATCAGCTTAACGTCACCCACAGGAAGAACCTCATCCCCCTCGCACCTCTCTCCAAAGCCAAGATGCTCCTTCATATAGGCATTTAAAAGTGCAGCCGATTTTTCCGCATTGAACGCCTCATCCTCCAAAATTGCAAGCATTGATCCATATTGCTCAGGCCAATTTGCTTTAACCTTTTTGAGAGTAGCAACACTAACGCCAAGCATTCGGGCAAATCCCGCCAGATTTGGAAACCACTCATAACCCTTTCTCCCCATTTCCCTCGCCTCTGCAGTTTTTATTCTACATAGCTCAAGGTAATCCTCAACGTAATGAATAAGTTCCCCATCTCTGCAAATTCGCTTTAGTTCAACAATAGGATTTTTGCTTTTCTTATCTTTTCATCTTATCAATCCTCCTCTCAACATCCGTGTGAGCATATTATAACTCACCAAAACCTGCCACAACCTGCCACAACCTGCCACAACCTGCCAAAATATAAACAAAATTTCAAAAAAATCTTGTTTTTTTTCTAAAAATATCTTATAATTAACTAAACTAAACAAATTAGGATTTATCGAATAGTTAGTTTAAAATAAAAATTGTCGCTTTTGAAAAAGCTCCGCAAAACTTTTTGTAGAGCTATCGCGCAAGATTTCGCGCAAATCGTGTTGTTTGGCGATACCAAACAACACATAACGATTTTCTCCTCGCCTCGAAAATCTGTGATTTGCTACCACAAAGCATAGCCATATCACTATCAAAAAGGCTAAGTTCAGTCAAAGTAAATTTTAGAAAAACAAATCTTTGATTTGGTTTTCGTAGTTCAGTTGATGAAATCCTTGTCGAAAATTCATTT
>JAGBYG010000266.1 GCA_017628875.1 Clostridia bacterium | reverse complement strand
GGTCTTTTGCTATCGAAAGTCAAACGTACAGTCAAAGTAAATTTTAGAAAAGCAATCCAAAATGGATTGGTTTTCGTAGTTCGGTCTATAAAATCCACGTTGAAAATTTATTTTCATAAGAGGATTTTAGAGAGCGGACCGACAATTCACTTGTGAATTATCAAAAATTTACGTAAAGTCTGCAGAAACCTGCGCGATTGTTTTGCCGCGCTTTTTCAAAAGCGCGAGCCCAAGCGGCTTGAGCGGTCTTAACTTAACTAACTCCTGAACAAATCAAAATTTGAACAACAAAAAAGCGCTTCAGGTATGAAGCGCTGATTTTATTTGTTCAATATTTCATCAAGCACGGGCTTAATTGCGGAGGTAAGCACCGCATATCCGTCGGCAGTCAAATGCCCGCCGTCAGTAGTATAATGTTCGTATATCTCATTAGTTTCCATATTGAGCAACGGAGTGTAAAGATCAACATAGGGACAACCGTGCTTGTCTGCATACGCCTTGATTTTGACATTGTTAAATGCGGCAAGCTGATTGTTCTTTCCCCAATGCTCACCGCCCATTGAAGTAAGCGAGCAAATAACGAGTTTAGTTTCGGGAAGATTAGTTTTAATACCAATTATCAAATCCTCGTAATCCTCAAACATCGTTTTAAAATTGTTTGCTCCAATAAGCATTACAATTACCTTGGGCTTCAGTTGATAAACAGAAATGTCAAGACGAGCAAGTAAACCGTGCGTGGTTTCACCACCGATTCCACGGTTGCTGACCTTGTATTCGGAATAATATTTAGTAACATCATATCCATCTGTCAGGCTGTCTCCGATAAAGGCAACGTCAATCTCATAGTCCTCGTATCGTTCGTTTTCTTCAGCGTAAAGTGCAAACTTATTCTCACGATACTCCTGTACCATTCGCATCAATTCTTCTCTTTCCTTTTTTTCGGGAATAACCTTCAAAAAAAGGAAAAGCGCGCCTGCGATAACGGAAACGAGAAGAAATACCGCTATCACCCAAATAATGATTTTCTTTTTCTTATTCATAACTTTTTCAAATAATCAAATTCATAACTAAAGCTACGATTATACCCACAACGATGCCGGCAAAAACTTGAACAGGGGTATGTCCAACAAATTCTTTTAGCTTGATTTCCTTTATTTTTTCATTTGAGAGAAGATTTTTAAGCTCGTTGATAATCATCGCCTGCTTTCCCGTTTCAAGTCGCACACCAACGGCATCACGGCACACGATCATAGTGAAAACCATACAAACGGCAAACTGAAAGCTTGAAAACCCATAATTTAATCCCGCAAACACAGTCAATGCCGTAACTGTTGTAGAATGTGAGCTTGGCATTCCGCCATCACCAAAAAAGCGCTTTAAATCCCACTCCCTATAAATAATAGCGTGGGTAAAAATTTTCATTGTTTGTGAAGCAAACCATCCTGCTATAGCGGTTTGCAAAAAAGGATTTCGCAACAAATCAAAAAACCAATTCATAAATTTCCTCGTCTTTTCAAAAATATATCCATTTTAGATTATAACCGATTTTCGCTCATTTGTCAACAAAATTTGACACAAAAAGAAAGCCGATGCTTTTGCATCGGCTTTCTCTTTATGCTATTGCTGATTGGGTCTTGATTCGTAATATTTCTTTACAAGCTCCTTAAATTCCTGTTTAAATTCATCGTTAGCAAGGTCTAAAGCATTCAACCTTTCAATCAATCCGCTCAAGGATGCTGTCCCCTTGTATTCGGAATCTCTCAAAACAAGAGCAAATTCAACGACTGCGGCAACAAATGCGTCCGTTTCCGTCGGCTCTGCGTGATAGCTTTCAGTTCCCACCGCAAGAGTCAATTCCTGCTCGGTTGCGGCATCTGAGCCAACGTTTTCTGTGGGCTTGTATTTAATTTTAACGTCAGCAAGATTTTCACCCTCAACAAACTCTTTGTTAGTAAGGACTATTTCGTAAACAACAGTTACTGTGTGTCCGCTTCCAAGCTCGCCTGCGTCGGTGTTGGAGTCTTCAAATTCCTCTTGCGTAAGAATCTTGTTTTCATATCCTATAAGACGGTATGACTCAACGTATTCGGGATTGAAAACTATTCCCGCCTTAACATCCTTTGCAACAGTTATCATAGTTCCGCCAATTTGCTCAACAAGTGCGCGTCTTGCCTCGCGAACAGAGTCAATGTAGCTATACGTTCCGTTTCCCTTGAGTGCAAGAGATTCCATTTTGTCGGATTTAATATTGCCCGTTCCAAAGCCGAAAACTGATAAATAAACACCACTCTTTGCTTTGTTTGCCACGAACTCCTCAAGTCCGAAAATGCTTGTAATACCAACGTTCAAATCACCGTCGGTAGCAAGGATAATTCTGTTATTTCCGCCCTGAATAAAACATTCCTTGGCAATTTTATACGCAGTTCTAAGACCCGCACTACCCGCGGTGCTTCCACCCGCACTGAGTTCTTCAATAATTGCGGCGATCTTCTGCTTTTCGTAACCGTAAGCACCTCTGAGCAACACCTTGTCAGAGCCAGCATAAGTCACGATAGAAACTCTATCCGTGGGGTTAAGATGGTCTAAAAGAAGCAAGAAGGATTGCTGAACCAACGGGAGCTTATCCTCAGAATACATCGAGCCGCTCACGTCGATAAGAAAGACGAGATTGTTGCTTATGTTTTTAAATTCGATTTCCTTTGCGGCAAGACCTATTGTTAAAAGTTTTGTTTCCTCATTGTATGGGGTATCAAAAACAGATGATGTCAAGGCAAGAATGGAATCATCCTTAGGTGTTTCGTAATCATAACTGAAATAGTTTAACATTTCCTCAACTCTTACTGCATCCTTAGGGATATTTCCGTATCCGCTATTTATGTATCTGCGAAGATTAGGATAGGATGCTGTGTTTGCATCAATCGAAAAATAGCTGTCGGGCTTTTCTGCAGTGTTGATGAAGGGATTTTCAACAATTTCGGTGTACTCTTCACCTGACATTCCGCCTTCAAGCTCAGGCGAGTAGTAAGCGCCGTCATTTTTCATTGCTCCGGGCGCAGTAGCAGCAGCACAAGAAGCCAACGAAAGCATAAGTGCAACAAGCAATAATGCAGAAATAAGTTTGATTTTGTTTTTCATAGTGTTTTCTCCTTTTTCAATAGATTTATGAAAAAATGTCTCAAAAGAACATCTTCATTACTATAGTCAAGATTTTTTTGAAAAAGTGTAACAATTTTAGAAAATTTTTTAAAAAAATTTTAATTTATGTAAAAATTATATCATAAGGTGAAATAGATGTCAATAAAACAGTATGCAAGAAAGACATATTTAGCAAAATATCAAAATATTTTCAAAAAGCACTTGACAATTAATAAGAAAAGTAATATAATAATTAAGTCGCGTAAGCGGGCCATTAGCTCAGTTGGTTAGAGCTACCGGCTCATAACCGGTCGGTCTTAGGTTCGAGTCCTAAATGGCCCACCAGCAAAAAGGGATAACCCAAGTGGTTATCCCTTTTTTGCTTTTTGAAGATATTTTATTTAAATATT
>JAGBYG010000265.1 GCA_017628875.1 Clostridia bacterium | reverse complement strand
GGGGAGCCAAGAGAAAAGCACCGCAAAAGCGGTGCTTTTTTCTTGGCTTTTCTTCTTAAGCTTCATTCAAAGTCCTCGTAGTATTCACATTTAGTCTCTCGCAGAGAGATTCTGACAAAAGCTTTGACGGTTTTCGTAAGAATATTTATGCGTTATCTTATGTCCCGATAAGGTATAATTACTTATATTTTACTGATATTGTTTAACCTCACAAAATAAATATCTAGACATTTTAAAACGATCATAGAAGAAAAGTAAAATTAATAAAAATAGCCCCGAGTTACTACCTCGGGGCTATAGCTATTTAAATTTACATAAATATCATTACTGTCGCAGTAAGAATAATGAGAAATCCAAAATTAAGCGAACTAAAGAGTCCAATATACTTCAATGTTTTTCCTTTAACATGTGAGGTGTATTCGCGGAATGTTATCAGACTTGCAAGGGATGAGATGAGTGTTCCGACGCCGCCGATGTTGACACCGAGGAGCAATTCACGGTAGTTTTCTGTAAATTCGGAGAGCAAAATTGCTGAGGGAACGTTACTTATAACTTGACAAGAAAAAATGCTTGTAAGAAGCGTATTTTTTTCAAGCAAGGTGGAGAAGAATACGTTAACAATTTGAATTCTGGATACGTTACCAGCGAGCAAAAAGAAGCAAGCAAATGTCAAAAGCAATGGGTAATCCACTTTGGCAAGAGCTTTTTTATCGGTTTTCATAATTGAAACGAGGATTATCGGCAAGCAAAGATAGTACGGAATGATTCTGAATACCATCAATATTGTTAGAGCGAATAAAACGAGATAAAATATTGCTTTTTTAGAATTTATCTTTTCCTCATCCTTGTTTTCGAGTACAAGTGACTCTTTAGGAATGAAAAAACATCCCACAGTAAATAGAACTATTGAAAGGATAAAGGGAAGAACCATAATTCCCATAAATTCTAAAGTGGGAATATTGAACTTAGTGTAGATATAGAGATTTTGTGGATTTCCAAATGGAGTTAACATTCCACCGAGGTTGGCAGCAATATTTTGAATAATAAAGATTGGCGCCATATATTTTTCTTTTCCAGTGGAGGAAAGTGAAAGATAACCGAGAGGCAAAAATGTGAGGAGAGCCATATCGTTTGCAAGAAACATTGAGCCGATAAAGGTAATATATACAAGAGCGAGCGCAAGGGTGCGAGTATTACCTGTATAAGTAACGATTTTTTGAGCAATTATTGTAAAAAAACGGATATTTTTAAGAGCACAAATAACTGCTAAAGTACAAAAAAGGCAAGTAAGTGTTTTGAAGTCGAAATATCCTATATATTTAGCATCGGGCTTGACTATAAAGCAAGAAGCAACTGCAAGTATTGCCGCGATAACTAGAACAATGTTTTTTGATGTAAATTCTGATATTTTGGCTTTCAAATTGAGCAATACTTTATGCCAATGAATTTGATACTGCCTATTATGTTGCACAGAGGATGAAATGTTCATAAATACCACCTATATAAATTAATATATAAAAAACAAACCAAGAAAAGAGTATATCACTAAATATAGATTTTGTCAATAGTATTTTAGTGAAAACTTTACATTAAAAAAACTTACAGGTTATTATAATTTAGAACCTCGAGGCGAACTGCCTCGGGTTTTTTATTTCTCCATCATTATATTCAAAATTTAGGGAATACTAAACACAAAAAAGTGCAAGGTGGTTAAAAAATATGCAAAACAAATCTATTTGGCTTGAAACTTCAGAGGGATTGAGATTTCCCACATTGGAGGGAGATATAAAAACCGATGTTTTGATTATTGGCGGTGGTATTGCAGGGTTGCTTTGTCTTTATGAGTTAAAAAAAGAGGGTATTGATGCTATTCTTGTTGAGGCGAATGAGATATGTAGCGGTATAACGAAAAACACGACGGCGAAGCTCACCGTACAGCACGGATTGATATACGATAAAATAATCAAAAAATATGGGCGGGAGTCGGCAGAAATGTATTTTCGGGCGCAAAATAGCGCGCTTGAAGAATATAAGAGGTTATGTTCCCAAATTGACTGTGATTTTGAGGAAAAGACCTCGTACGTTTATTCCCTTGATGATTGCAAGAAAATATTGAGGGAATACGAGGCGCTGAACAGCATTGGTTGTCCTGCTGTTTTTAGTTCGAAATCTTCGATTCCGTTGTCTTTTGCAGGAGCGGTTGGCATTGAACATCAAGCGCAGTTTAACCCTTTGAAATTTTTGTACGGAATAGCGAGAGAGCTTCCTATTTATGAAAATACAAAGGTGATAGAGCTGAGAGATAACGTTGCGATTACCAATCAGGGTAAAATTAAATTTCAAAAGGCGATTGTTGCCACGCATTTTCCATTTGTGAATAAATATGGAGCATATTTTTTGAAGATGTATCAGCATCGCTCATATGTTTTGGCTCTTGAGGGGGCGCCCGACGTTAATGGAATGTACGTTGACGAGGATATGAAAGGTCTATCCTTTCGCAATTATAATGGGCTATTGCTTTTAGGTGGTGGAAGTCACCGCACAGGTAAGCAGGGTGGCGGTTGGCAGGAGCTTCGAGATTTGGCAAAGCTTTACTATCCACGAGCAAAAGTAGTTACTCAGTGGGCAACGCAGGATTGTATGACGCTTGACGATATTCCGTATATTGGGCAATATTCGAGCAAGCTTTCTGATATTTATGTCACTACGGGATTTAACAAGTGGGGAATGACGTCTTCAATGGCGGGAGCGATGATTTTGACGGATTTAGTTAGGGATAAAAAGAATGATTTTGCAAGTGTTTTTTCACCGCAGAGAAGTATTTTACATCCGCAATTATTAATCAACGCGGCAGAATCGACTTTTAATCTCATTACTCCTACCGTTCCACGATGTTCTCACTTGGGGTGCGCCCTCAAATATAACAAGCAGGAGCATACTTGGGATTGCCCGTGCCACGGCTCACGCTTTACGGATAATGGGGAAGTAATTGACAATCCTGCCACGGATGATAAAAAGAATATGTGATTTTAGGTATTGCCAAGCATCTTTTTTTGTGATAAAATAAGAAAAAAGGATTTAGGAGTTTTTATGGCAAATATATATTTTAAAAATTCGTGTGCTTGGACAAATGTATATGCACTTGTTGGTAACGATAAATTTTTGTTAACAGAAAGAGATGCTCAGGGCGATTTGATTTTTGATTTTGATAATTCAAAATACGCGAGTATATATTTTGAAAACGAGCTTGGCGAAAAGACGGGAGCAGTTTATCTCGGTGCGTTTTCAATAGGTATTGATTACAAGAAAAATGAAGGAATGGATAAGAATTTGACTTATTTATTCGCTAAAAATGTAGAATGCACAGGTAGAGTAGATAATTTTGTGCTTCGTGATGAAAAAAATCTCTCTCATCGCGATGATTTGAGCAAGAAAATTAGTGTTTTTGTGCCTTCTACTTATGACGGAGTGACTCCGCACGACATTTTGTACTTTTTTGATGCTCAAAACCTCTTTGGCTCGGCAGGGCATTACACTGAGAATGGAGATCCATACGGCTCTTGGCAGCTTGACGTTGTTTTGAGTGAAATTCATCGTCAGTACGGCAAAAATATAATTGTTGTTGGTATTGACAACGCAGACAAGTATCGCGATCAGGAGCTTTTTATGGATCCTGCAAATTTTGGTGAGCTTGCGCCATTGGCAACGGCTATGCCCGATGAGGATTATTCGCGCGGTCACCTTGAAAATCTTGATGACTTTATGAAGCAGACCTTACATCCCTTTATTAAAGAAAAATACTGCGTTAGTGAAGAGAATATCGGTATTGGTGGAGCATCTATGGGTGGAATTGCGGCTTTTTACTGTGGACTCCGCGAGTTTGGTTTTTATAAATACGTTTTGTCATATTCGCCCGCCTATGCGCTTTATGAAATGAGTGCGTTTGAAAATTGGTTTAAGGGTAAGAACTTTGCAGAAAATTGCGAAAAGTTGCCCAAAATTCACATTTACTGCGGCGAGGGTGATCCGCTTGAAAGGTTGCTTGTCGGCGCATCGAAGGAGATGAAGGGAACACTTGTGAAATTTGGATATCCTGCTGAGAAGGTTTTTGAAACCTATGACGAGGAAAAACCACACAATGAGGAATCTTGGCGACTTATTTTGCCACAGAGTTTTGAATATCTCTTGTAAAAAAACGAGGCATTGCCTCGTTTTTTTACATTTATATACACCCAACCCATATATTGAGGTTTGATTTTTGCTTCTTTATATGTTAGAATTATAGGGAAAGGATGAGGGGTATATGCCATAAAATCTTTTCTACAATAAATTATGGAGGTGTAACAGATGAAAAAACTGTTAGCATTTATACTGACTTTAATAATGATTATGTCTTTGTTTACTATAAG
>JAGBYG010000264.1 GCA_017628875.1 Clostridia bacterium | reverse complement strand
TACACGCGATGGAATATCTTACAGAGCCTCCTTCCGCAGAGGGAGGTGGCTTTGCCCTTAGGCAAAGACGGAGGGAGTTCCCCTTTCTTGTTTCAAACTAACTCCCCGACAAATCAAAATTTGAAATTCAATTCCAATGCTTCATAGATGCCACTATGTCATCGTAATTGGATCTCACCTGTGCAGGAGTCATCTTTTTGACCTCGGACGGAGAGAAATATTTTTCCCCTTCCCCTCTCATAAGAGAGCCCGCACTCATTCGACGATTTTTTTCATTAAAATCGCCAACCTTTTTCTTTTCCAAGTCCCTGCGCCTCAAAAACAGGGCATAGGAGGACGCAAGTGAAGAACCATTCTTCACCTTTTCCCAAATTTCATCGGGAATGGAGTGCATATCCACCTCAGGAAAATACTGCTCAAACTCTGCAATCTCACTCAAAAAACGCGATTGCGCCCTCTCCGTTTCTTCCCTTGCGCGAAGCTCGGTGCGAAGAGCTTCAATCTCACCCTGAAGTTTTGAAAGCTCGTCATCTTGAGAGGTTTCTTCTTGTTCCGGCACATCTTCCATCTCGCTCATAAGGTTTTCGTCATTTTGAACCTCAAGCTCCAATACGTTTACGTCACTCATCATTAGCACCTCCTATCAAATCTCCGGGATTATCAAAGAAATCACTTGGAATTCTTGAAAGATACTGTTCAAAAGTAATATGACCTCCATCAAGAAGCTTGTCAAGTATTGAAAGAGTCAAAGCAGAACTATAGGCACTCATATCGACCACATCAACAAATGCTTTTATAGCATACGTGTGTTCCACACACTGGGGCAACCTGCACGAGCTGTACTTTCCATTCATATCGAGCATCGGAATTAAACGCTCCCCCGAAAAATATGCAAATATCATATCCGCCCAAATATTCGCAAGGTCCTCAATACATTGATAAAGTGCCGCGCGAACAAGCTTAAGCGGGATTTTAGATGCCTCTTGAATGGCAAGAATTGCACTTGTGTTTTGTGGATTAACATTTCCAAGTGCCGTTTCTGTTGCACCGCTTAATTCCTTTGTGCTTGAAATAATGTTTTTCAGCAAATCAAGATAATTATCCTGAAGCTTGCCAACAGGAAGTACACTTACCGCATCGGATACGTTCGTGCCCCCAATGGACGCAATAGCTTCTCCGACCTCGTTTGACCATTCGGGAATTTTCGTCTTGTCGTAAATCACCTTTGAGAACGCCGTGTCGCTCATATGCTTCATAACCATAGCATAAGCGCGATTAATATACTTTTGATTGGATATCATAGAACTTGCAATACTTGTTCCGTGAAAAGAATTTTTAGTTTTCTGCCAACTGAAATATGCCACTGGGTAAAGTGTGCAGGGTGTCTTAACTCGATTGATAACACAATTTCTCGTGCTCTTTTCAAAGCAAACAACACCGTCCTCCCTCCAAAACTTGATAAGATAGGTTGCTTTCTCCTCATCCGCTCCCTCAAGCTCGGTGGATGCAAAATCGCCTGCAAGATCTATCCCGTCCATCTTGTCGGCAACAATTTTCATAACCTTCCCTTCAGAAACACCGTTTTCACGCGCCTCCCTACGAAGTGATAAAACACTTGCGCGACCCGAAAGAATGATGTAATCCTGGGATTGAATATCGCTTTTGTTCACGTCGGCAACGAATAGATTAACGTTGTCAATAACGTCAGTTTGAATATCACCGATATAGTTACCGTCACCGTTAAGATCGTGCTTCCAATAGCAGTACAAAACTCCGTCTCCGGAAATCGCCGCATCGGTAATCAAAGAATATAGCTTTGAATCCATCTTTGTGCGCTCCCAACGGTACCTGGCATTGTCTGTAAGCACGTTTGTCAAAGCAGTAACGTCCGTGGTATCCTTAACGTAGGGGAGATTTTCGTGAAAATACCTTATTGAAACCTTACTTGGTACAATAGTACAGCAAAGATGATCCACAATTCGCTTTACTACGTTAAAAACGGGGCGCGGCAAATTGTTTGAGGGTATCATATACCATTGATCGCCTCGATAGAAGCGCTCGTTTTCCCTAACCGTCTTGTAAAGACCAATGCGCCTCTTGTAATCCTTCCCCGCCTCGTATTGAAGCCAGGTTTTGCTTAATGAATCATTCATTTTTACCTTTTCCTTTCTTTTTAATATACACGAATGTGAATAAAATAATAAAATTAATTTCAAATTTTGATTTATCGGGGAGTTAGTTTGAAACAAGAAAGGGGAACTCCCTCCGTCTTTGCCTAAGGGCAAAGCCACCTCCCTCTGCGGAAGGAGGCTCTGTAAGATATTCCATCGCGTGTAGCCGTGAAGTATGATAAAATTTTATAATGCCTTGTAATGTCTAATAATTTGAACTATATGGCTACATACGAAAGATTGCCTTAGAGAAGGCTCCTTCCGCAGAGGGAGCTCCCGCGTGAGCGGGTGAGGGAGTTCCTCATTT
>JAGBYG010000263.1 GCA_017628875.1 Clostridia bacterium | reverse complement strand
CTTTGTGAAGGATACAAATTTGCATTGTGGGCAGTATTCATGAAGTTTTAACGGGTTGATATCAGTGGCGTCAAGAAGATATCCTATAAATGAAGTAGCCGCAGCTCCTTTGACTACAAGATGTTCGCCCCTCTCTCGCGCAACTGCTCTCATTCTCCCGACAAGTTCAAGATATCGAAGAAAAAGCTCGTTACTTTCGAGAAACTGCTTTTCATAATAAAAGCGATTTTGTATCTGTACACTCGGCGAATGATTCCAATAGCGAGTGTCCTTGTTCGCGTAGAGCTCTGTCATTCGTGAGTATGCTTTGGTTAAAATTTCTTTTGCTGTCATTTAAATATCCTTTCATCACAAATAATATAATTCTTAAAATCCCAAACTATAAAACCATTTTGAGAACAATTCCAAGGCTTCGTTCTTGCACTGCTCACGATATGCACTAAGCTTACGTTCTTCCTTAGAGTGGAGTTCGCAGATCTCCTTGTATTCGGGCATTTGGTGTGGCAGATAAATGGGATGACTTCCAGATTTCTTTGCCTCTGTTTTTTCTTCATCCGTCAAAAGCTTCTCGCCCCACTCGCCGTATTTTTCGCGAAACTCCTTCAACATAGAGTTATAATCTTCGTCATAAGGATTAACTTTTGAGCAGGTATCATCATTAGCTTCACGCAAAAGGAAAGCCAAGTGAGACAATACATCTCCCCATTTTTCTTCGCCATACTTTTCAATCTTGCTTTTGATTTCCTCGGGAGCGCTGTTGTATTCATCCATGGATTTCAGTCCGTAGTGTTCCATAGACGAAGTTACGTTCAATTTTTCAAATATTTTGATAGAGATATCACACCCTTTATCAAGCAAATAGTCAACAATCCTGCATTACCAAATAAAGAATTCACTTTGAAACGGTGTTAAAACTGTTGATGCACTACAACCGGCGAGAGAGTGTATGTCATACGCACTAATTCGCGAATATGTAATTGGAGTGGCGAGAAAATATCTGCGCATTTCATTTTGAATATTTACATACTGACTCTTATTTAAATTAGACCATGCTGGTAAATCACTAATTTTAATTGTAGTATTTACAACTTCTGTATAAAAAGGTGTTGGTAACGAAGCACGACTCATTCCACAAAAATTTCTATAATATGCCCATGTTTTCTTACCTGCCGATGGACAAAAAGTATAGCTATCAAGAGCAATATGACAATATTTAAATTTGTCTTTATCCTCAGCTATATCAGCATCACCAAAACAATAGCAATATTTCAAAGCGAGATTGAGAAATTTTTGGGCTAATCCATATTCAATCGAGATACCTCTGCTGGTACATTCGATACAAAATTCTTCACATACGCTTGAGTGCCAATCATCAAAGCTTTTCATTGTTTCGACAGTATTATTGTTCAAATAACACCAAATTCGTTCTGCCAAGCGATCATATATATGCGTGTATGGCACTGCTTTGCCAAATCCAGAATGAGCAGCTTGAGATCCTTGATAAACAGTTCCTAGATCTCTATCTAAATACAAAATTCTTCTAATATCATCAATATTTGTTATGGAATATGTGGGTTTAGCATAACGAAACATGGTAACTATAAAATTTCTTAATGACATAATATTTTCTCCTTTTAAATAGTTTTTTCATTTTCATTATAACACTCGTGTCAAATCCTGTCAAGCTTTTGGGGGAGAAAATGACATTTCTCCCCTAATAAAATTCAATCAAGAAGACCGGCATGATCTATAACCTCGCCACTATCGGTGACCTCGAGATCTCCTTGAAGCAGTGCCTTGATCACAAACGCGTGACCCGCGGGCATGAACGGACAGTTTACAACATCCTTCATTGTTTTAATATTCAAAAAATCATCGGGAGTAAGAGATGGATTCACACGGTCCTTCTTGCACTTGTTAACGTACGACTCGTATTTCTTCATCATAGCCGAGCGACTATAATAATTATAACAATCAAAATCCGCCAAAGCTATCTTTTCCCCTTCATTTACAAGTTTTTTCAATTGTTTGAAGGTCTCGGTTTGGCTAACGAGACGAGCGTAATTCGGTATATATACTTTCTTTCTGGAAGTTACGTAATCAAGAGGGATATACTTTCCGATCTTCTCGTCATACCACGGGAAATAGAGGCAGTCGCTCGCCTCATATCCTAAGCTTCTTTGAGGATGTCTAAGCTCCTCTTTTGAAAGCTCACCAATCTCCTTTCCATACATTTGATCTCTCCACTCAAAGAACTTTTCATTGGGCGTGCCAGTATCATCGTGGCAGGGATATACCTTACCACATTGAAACAAGGTCTCAACGGTTGAAGCTCTTGCACCGTCAGGTCCCACAGCAGGGCCAAGATAAAAGGGAGAAAGGTCTTTCGCACAGTCTTTGTTACGCGAGGTGCAGTCAACAAACACGTAATCACTAAAATTCTCGCACTGGTTGGTATAAAAGCTATTATCCAACTTGAGCTTGCAAAAATGAAGACGAATACCAATAATGTTTTTGTTTTCCATAAATATTTTCTCCTTTATTTTTTATTATATTTTCATTATACAAGTTGGCTTCAAATAAATTTCCGACACGAATAACATCCCCCAAAATCAGCCGATATTATTTTGTTTTAAGTGTGATAACGGGACGAATACCAAGTGACATACTGATATCATAACCGACATGCTTCTCGGGCTTGCCGTTATTTCCTACGTGTATTGGTCTGACCTTATCACACCATCTTGTCCAGCACTTTTCCGAGCCACCGGTAAGCAAAGCAAGGTCTGTGTGTGATATCTTCCAAGGATTTTTATCTCTAAAAAAATCATCAATTTCAGGTGGAGCAAGAATAATTACATAATCTTTAACTTCAATTTTTTCGTCACTCGAGCCTGAAGTTTCATAAAAAACATTAATATCCAGTGCCTTTTTTTCGTCTTCCGTAAACACCTTATTATAGAAGATCTCGTTTAACCATTCGCGAACATAGGATTCTCGATATATTGCGCTTCGGTTATCAAACGGCAAACACGCAATTACATCTCTCGTGATTACACTTACCGTCTCTTCATCTTTTCTAAAGGCTTGCCAAACGATTGGTTTACCGAAAAGTGATCCATATTCAAATTCATCTCCTATTTGCATTTTTTCAGGAACGATAAAGGATTCTCTTTCCTCCGGTGTAGTATACTCAAACAAATATCTTGCAGAGTGAGCAACACTTTCTTGATATAGAGTTTTCTTCATGCTTTCCGCCAATTTCAGAACTAATTTGTGATAACTCAATGCAAGATCATCGTCAGGATACGCAATTATACCGTATTCATAAGCGGTAGCAAGGCATTGTGCGGCTGATAGTGAACCGCGCTCTGCGGCATTGGTAAGCTTGTAGAGAAGATGCTCCTTCATTTTTGACTTCTTATCTCCATCAAAATCTTCAAGATAGCAATCCCAATTCTCTGCGGTGTACCAGGTTTCAGGTTTCATATAGCTTCCATCGAAATAATGCGTCCTTGTATTGTATGCCTCAAATGCCGCTATAAAGCGATCCTCTTCAGTTTCAAAATAATCCTCCCAATTAAATTCGGGGTCAAGATATATATCACCCATCGCAGGAACTGCATCCTCTCCGTAATCATTTGCGCCGCGCTCGAAATATTCTAGAGCCAAAGAAAAATTCTTTTCCGTACCAATTCCTTTCATATAACAAACAGCAGCCTTAAACGCGCAGTCCCCAACCTTAGCAAAAGGCCAAAGAGTCTGTCTACCATCATAATTAAGGTCAGCACCCTTCAAGAAAAACTCCAAAGCTTTCTCCGGATTCTTTTCAAGACGTTCGGTCCCCGTTTGATATGCCATTCCGATTTGACGCAAAAGTTGAGGAAAAATCGCCTCAAAGTCGGCATAAGCAATTCTTGGCAGTATTTCATAGAATACAGCCAATTGAGGATATTTATTAATCACTTCGTCAACTGTTTCACTGTCAACGTATGTATTTAAGATACAAAATTCAATCAAAGTGCGTCTAATATCAATGGGGATTTCTTCATACGGAGTAATTTTTCCACCCAATTTGTGCATGCAATAAGCATAAATTGCATCAACTGAGGGAGAAATTCTACGATAAAAGGAGTACTTTTGTGCCTCAATCGTTGCATTATAATAAAGCTCCAACATTTTCATAGAAAGGTCTTTTTCACCCACTTCATCAAATTGTTGGATCAATTCCCAGTAATAATCCGTCTCTACGTCATCCGGGGAAATTTCCACTCCGGGATTTTCTCTAAAATAATTTATTTGATCTTGAAGATCTAAATCAAAAAAATCACAATCAAAATATTCAAATTCTTTGTTCTCATTATTCATTTTAATTCTCCTTTTACATTATACAACATATTTTTTTAATAATCAACAGTCATTTGTACATCAATAAGGTTAAGGTTTTCATTTTATTCTATTGTCAATGAACAGTTCCTATAGGTGTATCCATTTTATCGTTTGGCTTGGAAGGATTTTCCGTCACGAACGGCGCGCACTTACAGAAGAGTTCAACATCACCGTCAAGTGCATCCTCAGTCTCAAGATAATACCATTCTATAACCATTGTGCGAGTTTCTTCATTCCACTTGATTGGAGGAGGAGTAAAGCTATCAAAAAGATCGTTCGCTTTTTTAAGGTCAAGCGTTTCCAAGAGGGTTTCAAGCTCATCATCAGGACTATTCAAAAGTATTGAACCAAGTAACTCTTCCGACATTGACTCGACTTTCATTCCCTCCTTAAATTGAAACTCCGTTTTTCCCTTACAAACACGAGAATAGTATCCACGCTCAAGATCATAATGATCGGTGTAATACCCTTCATGATTTCCATTATAAGGGCGCACTTCTCCATCGTTCATCAAGGAGAGTGCTTTCACCCCCTCTTCAAGCGTTTCAAATTCTCTTACCAAATTTCCTTTTTCATCAAAAATACCATACTGAATCATATTTTTTCTCCTTATTTATTGTGATGATAACAGTATATCAAATGGGTTTTTAGAAAAATCTGACATGTTTTGGGGTAAAGTATGGACAAATCACAAAAGGCATGTTATAATGGTATATCGTAAATTTGGGAGGGCAAATAATGGCTAAATATTTTGATCTTCATTTAAAAACAGCATATAAAGGTGATATAGACAAAATAGAAGCGCAAAGATTTCTTAATAGAAGAGATGCATACTATAGCAAAAACGGTGTTAAAAGTCTGATTATGGAATGTTGCGATATTGAACCTGAACTTAAGGCTATAGGTGATGATTCTTTGCCCTCTCCAAAATATCGTGCATCTGTTATCAAATATCTGGAAACATTTTTTAAAGAGTACGATCATCCTGACTATAGAAAAATTGACTATTCCGATTATTACCAAGACAGGAAACTTCATAAATTTCCACCTATTCCCACTTCAGAAGACAAAGAATATGCTAAGGGATTTGAAAAGGAAATGGAAATTATTGAGCATTATAAAAATCCCAGATATAAAATCACAGATTATGACAAGGCTCTGGGCTTTGTCTTTTCCGTAAGCGACAAAGGAATGCATTTGCAGTTTCTTGGAACCCGAAATAAATTGGAAACTATCTATATGTTTCAAAATTGTAAAAGAGGAATTGTATTCAATTTTGAAAGCCACGGGGATGATCGCTGCGATGTACACATAAGAAGTTATAAAACCGACGGAGAACTTCCCCCAATGCTAAGGGGTAATTTTTATACGGTAATTCTTCTCAATATTTTGTTAAATCAAACGGAAAAGTGTGAAATAGACTTGCACAAAATAGATAAAGATAAGGATTCCTTAAAAAAGAAAATGAGCGAGTTTCTTTATAATGAAGTTAATGAGAAGCTGATTCTCCCCTCTGAAATGGAGCGTTCCTCTGCCGCCATTAAGGATGATATAAAGCGATTGAGTGACTTTGGATATAAAGTGGTAGAAGTCCCCCACAAGCGTACTTACCGCAATTACAATGATAAGACTAACATAACGGAAATAATAAATGAATACTATATCCCCCCATTTATCTGTAAAAAGGATGTTAGGATTATTGTGAATTGCATAAAAGCTCTTGAAGATTGCTCAAAATCTGAAAAAGCAGAACTCATTGAAAAGTTCAAAAACGATGTGGGATATTATCGCTTTTCCAAAGATGATACTGAAGAAGCACCATTTCCCACCCCAAAAAATTCTTCCCACCCCCCAAAAAAGTTAAAGAGTG
>JAGBYG010000262.1 GCA_017628875.1 Clostridia bacterium | reverse complement strand
TCGCTTTTTGCGATGTGATGTGTCTTTTATTTTATGATATCATCCAGTACGCCAATCCGCTAAAATACCGGGCGCAACGCTAAAAAGATTGCATTAGCTTTTGATTCGTGCTATAATAATAAAAAACAATTCTTCGACGCAAGGATAGCTATATCACTGACAAAATCGGAAAAGTTAACTATGCAACGCCTTGAAACTAATAACGGCGAACACACAGAGCAGGTCGGCTCGCGCTTTCAAACAGCGATTTTAACAGCTGTGCTTTTTCGCGCTGAAACAGATAAGCACGACACCCCGGTATCCAAAAAAACATACAACGTCTTTCGAAACAAAATCGAAAAAACAAACGGGCATATCTTCTTTCTATCGCTTCCCACAGAGAAGTTGAGTGTGGTATACATAGTTCCAACTCCCGATATTATCACCCCGTCGATTTCGATGGAAGACGGCACACTTTCCATTGAGTGCGGCGATTATCCCGTATATCGCGGAATCTGCGAATGCGGAGCAGAGGCGGCACTCTGCCGCTCGTGGTACCGAACGCTTTATAAGCCCCAAAATCTTGTTGCAATGTCGAATACGTGGGGCGACCGCGGCGGAAGAGACGTGGTAACAGAGGCATTCGTAAAGCGCGAGATAGAATGGGCACAAAAGCTTGGAGTTGATGCTGTGCAGGTAGATGACGGCTGGCAAAATAAAGCGCCGAAAATCTACGACGAGCAAGGCCTCCGTCTTTTCGAGGGAGATTTCTGGGACGTAAAAAGCTCCGCTTTTCCCAACGGCATCGAATCGATCACGCCATACGCAAATGAACACGGAGTTGAAACAGGGCTTTGGTTCGCACCTCAGAGCCGCAATAATTTTGAACGTTTTGATCGCGATATCGCCATTCTGCGCCGCGCGTATGATGAATGGGGATTCCGCCATTTCAAATTAGATATGCTCCAATTAAACAGCGTAGAGCAATGCAAGCGCACGGAAGAATTTATGAATGCGGTTTTGTCTATGGGGCACGACGTTACCGTGGAGCTTGACGTAACAAACGACCACCGACTCGGATATCTCACAAGTGCACCATACGGAACGCTGTTTGTTGAAAACCGTTACAGCGCCTGGGGCAACTACTATCCGCACGCAACGCTGCGCAATCTTTGGAATCTTTCCGAGTTCATTGCCTCCTCAAAGCTTCAATTTGAGCTGCTTAACCCCACCCGATTCACCGAAAAATACCAAAGCAACGATACTCTTCGCCCCGAGCTTTACGATATTGATTATCTTTTTGCCTCGGTTATGGTATCAAATCCGCTCTTCTGGATGGAAATGCAGTATCTCCCGCAGCGAGAAGCCGAGAGGCTATCGGCAATTGTATCGATATGGAAGAAATGGCGCGGCGAGCTTGTTCGTGCAGACGTGCGCCCCATTTGCGAGGAGCCGTCGGGCTGTTCGCTCACGGGCTTTGCCGCCGAAACCGACAACGCTATGCACTTGATCCTTTTGCGCGAGGTAACCGAGCGAGATACGTTTTCGCTCCCGATCTCCTCGGAGCTTGAAACGCCCGATGTTCTCGCCTCCAACACAGAGGTGGATATGCATTTTGAAAACGGTATGCTCACAGCAAGATTTTCCGCGCAACGCGGATACGCTTGGATCCGCTTCCCGCGCAAAGCAAATTGAAATTCATAATTAAAGAATCAAACACATTATTTTGGTTAACAAGGAGAACGTGTATGGAAAACAAGAAAAAAATCTTTGCGGGCGATTCATTTTTCACCGCAGGAAATCAGCTCGACGTCGCGTCCACAGCGCCTCTGACGGTTGCGTTTATCGGCGGCTCTCTTACAGAGGGCGAGGTGGACTATGAAGGCACTACCCTCGAAAATGAAAACTTAAAATGGGCAAACGTTGTGATAAAGTTTCTTTCGGGACTGTTCCCTCTTCGTCCTATCAAGGCTGTAAACGCAGGTCTGGGCGGAACGGGAAGCGACTACGGTGCGATGAGATTTGATCGCGATGTGCTGTCACACAAGCCCGACCTAGTCTTTATTGAGTTTTCCTGCAACGATACTCCCGGCTGTGAGGCAGATTGCGAGGGCAACGGAAAGCGC
>JAGBYG010000261.1 GCA_017628875.1 Clostridia bacterium | reverse complement strand
TTCATTCAATTCATCATCGTCGTAGTAATCATCATCTTCATCATCGGGCTCGTCTATTTTATCTTCAATCTTCTTGATTACCTTTTCCATTATCTTGCCGTTAATATTGATTTTAACAGTATTGCCGTTTTTCTCTTCTACCAAGATACCTTCAGGACCGATTTTCACTTTATCTTCGCCGTCGTCAATGTCTATATAAACGCTCTCATCACTTTTGGAAGATGTGTTTTCTTTTATTTCTTCTTCCGATTTTTCTTTTTCTTCCTTCTCACCGTAAATAAGCTCGTCAAGAGAAAGGTCATAAATCTTTGCAAGCGCGATGAGGTTATCCGTGTCGGGAGAAGCTTCACTTCTCTCCCATTTTGATACCGCCTGACGCGACACACCAAGCTTCTCTGCAAGCTCCTCTTGTGAAAGGTTGTGTTTTTTTCTTAATTCATATAATCTATTAGCAGTTTCAAGTGTCATATAGGGGTTCTCCTTTGGTTTCATTTTATGGCACAAGTATATCAAAAAATGCCTCATTTGACCATACATTTTAGTTTTCAAATGCGCAACTTTGGGTTGCATTTGCTATTATAATGCAATTTTGAACAAATTTCAATAGAAAAAGATAAAAAAATAGAGTGCCGAAGCACTCTATCTTTTTTGTTAAGTTTAAATTAGATTCTTTCCTTAACCTTGGACGCCTTACCAACTCTATCACGAAGATAGTAGAGCTTCGCACGTCTAACTTTACCGTGTCTGATGATATCAACCTTTTCAACGTTAGGAGAGTGAATGGGGAATGTCTTTTCAACACCTACACCATATGCTACTCTTCTTACTGTGAATGTTTCAGAGATACCGCCGCCGTGTTTAGCGATAACTGTACCTTCGAAAAGCTGAATTCTTTCACGTGTTCCCTCTTTGATCTTGTTGTGAACACGAATTGTGTCACCAACGTTAACCTCGGGGAGTTCCTTTTTAAGCTGCTCGTTTGTAAAAGCCTTGATCAAATCCATTTGTTTGGCCCTCCTTAATAATCGGAATATTCATGCAGAGCGTCGCAGCGGACTATTCCATATAATCTATGTGACATACACATACATCGTGTATTATAGCACATCTTTTTCCAAATTGCAAGAGTTTTTTCTAATTTTTTACGATTTTTTTTAATATTTTCATAAATGCCGAAATCAGCGACTTTCCGTTAATTGCAAGTATCAAACCTATCATAACAATCTGCACCAAAATATTATACGGCAAACTCAAAACCATAAAAATTATCTGCACAATAACGATTAAAGTATTCAGTGCAACCTTGCACGCCTTCAAGTTAAAGGGCATAAATTTTTTTGAATGTATCGCGCGAAGCACAAAGACCGCAAAATAGCTTATAGCAGTTGCAATACCCGCACCCTGCGCACCCATCCTAGGTATCAATGCAAAATTGAGCACAATATTGAGTATCGCACCGAATGCCGCGGTGACAAGCGACATCATAGTTTTCTTTTTAACCGTGTATATCGTTCCAATAAACGTCACAAGCGAAGAAAATACCGTCGCCACCAAAAGCACGGGCATAAATGTCCACGCGCTAAAATAAGAGTCGTTCAATAATATCCTTGTCGCAAGTGGAGTGAACGGAATAAGCACCGAGCAACCAAGAAACAGTATTGCTTGGTATCTTTCAAAGACCGCAGAGAAGAAATTGCTCACTTCTTCCCTATCCTTTGACTCGGATATAGCGGAAAGCTGCCACGCCTCGTTGAACACACCGGCAACAAGTGCTATAACAGTGGGTATCTTGTAAGCTGCAGAATAAAGACCGTTCTCGGCACTTCCGCAAACATAAGTAACAACAAATCTGTCTGAAACGTTGGTTATCCACCAAATGACCGTAGTTGGCATCATAGGAAGACTGTATTTAAGCATTTCCTTTATCTTGAACTTTGAAGCAAATTTGAAGGAAAAATCCTTATATAATTTAGCATAAATTATCAAGAACAAAGTTCCCACGGCATCGGCAACTGCAACTGAAAGCACGTATCCTGTAACACCGAGCTTCATCGGGATAAGGAACAAAAGATTAAAAGCTATCGTCAAAGCAGTTCCAAGAATACCCTGCGTAGCATATAGCTTCATTCTTCCCTTCGCCCTGATGTATTCCTTTGCAAGCGTATGGAAATTTGAACTTATAACGTAAAACGCAATTAGCCACGCATAGCTCTCCAAATACGGAATAAACGAAAGAAAGGGCGACACCAAAAGGAATACCGCACTCGATAAAAGCAAAACGCTGACGCCAGAAGAAAATACAACCTTGTTGTTCTCTTCCTCATCGGCAGCAAAACGGAAAACCCCGTGCGTAATTCCTATACAACAAAACGGAATAAGCAAATTCGCTGCGTTCGTAATCAAATCAGCCGTTCCGTATTGCTCCGTCGATAATATCGCCGTGTAAAGAGGCATTAAAAAATAAACCAAAAGCTTCGACGAAAACGTTCCAATCGATAATATCAACGTATTCGATAATAGCTTTTTGTATCTGTCCATTTCTTTCACCTCCATTTAGCATTAACTTTATTATTATATCATAACTCCAAATGTTAGTCAATGGATTTACAATAAAATTTTGGGCAAAAAAGGAGCGCAAACGCGCTCCTAAAAGTTTTTATTAAATCAAATCTTCTTCCACGCCTTCGGGCTAAAGAGAATAAACACAGGAAGTATCTCAAGTCTGCCGAGCATCATTGTGAAGATCAAAATAATCTTTGAAAATCCACTATATTCCGCATAGCTTGCATAAGGGCCAACAGCTTCAAAACCGGGGCCAATATTAGACATACAAGCAAGCGTAGCAGAAAAATTACTAAAAAATCCGTGTTTTTCGGTATATTCACCCGCATCAGAAACAATAGTTATCATTTCCCCATTGATCGGGTCAAAGGACAAGAGAAATATTACGAATACGAATATAAAGAAATAAAGTGTTATAAATGCAAAAACGTCACTTATCGTCTTTTCTTCCAAGGTTTTTCCTTCAAATTTTGCCTTTGGAACGTATCGCGGATTGATAAGCTTTTTTACGTTGATATAAGCACCCTTCACAGCTATCACAATACGAGAAAGCTTAATACCACCGGCAGTTGAGCCCGCCATAGCTCCAATAAACATAATCACAATAAGCGTTGTTCTTGCAAGCATTGGCCAAACATTAAAGTCCGTTGTGGTAAAACCTGCTGTGGTCATAAGAGATGCCACTTGAAACAGAGAATGCCTAAATGCTTCTTCTATCGTATAGGTCTGCGGAAATGACTCAAACCTCCACACAAGAGCAATAAATACAAGACCAACTGCCGCCCCAACAATTATAAAGTATGCTCTGAATTCCTCGCTTTTAAGCACCTGTCTTGCCTTGCCTATAAGCAAAAGATAGTATAAGCTAAAGTTGATACCAAAAAGTATCAGGAATATCGCCATCACATACTGCGAGAAAGGATGGAAGAGCTCGACACTGCCGGGAATGACTCCAAATCCTCCCGTACCCGCACATCCGAAGGAATAGATCAAGCTGAAGAAGAATTGTTCGCTTTCATATCCGGGAATGGGTTTATCAAGCATCAATATAACAACCTCAAGAACAGTCATTCCAAAATAAATGAGGTACAAAATTCTTGTAGTCACCTTCATCTTTGAAACAATCTTACCAACCTGAGGGCCGGGGCTCTCGGCGCGAAGCAGATGCATCGCAGAGCCATCGTTACTCTCGGGAATAAATATTAAAACGAACACAAGAATTCCCATACCGCCTATCCAGTGAGAAAAGCTTCTCCAAAACAGTGTGGAGTGTGAAATCGCGGTAATATCACGGATAATACTCGACCCCGTTGTGGTAAAACCCGACATAATCTCAAAGCAAGCGTTTATATAATTCGGAATATCACCGTTTATTACAAACGGAATTGCACCGAATAAAGTCATAATAATCCACACCATCGCAGTAAGCGCAAAGCCCTCTTTTTGATAGAGAGAATTTCTTTTCGGCTTTGGTATCTGCAATAAAAATCCGATGGCGGTCAACGCAAGGATGGGGATAACAAACGCAAATATATTCCTTGCACCCTCTTTGTATATAAATGCAACAGCAAGCGGAGCGAGCATAAGTATCGCCTCAAGTATCATTATCTTGCCGAGAATTTTTCCAAGCTTTTTATAATTCATATTTCACCGCCACCTTATTCAAAAACGTCGGTCAAGTCATCAAAGTTCTTGTGCGTTGTAACAATGATAACATTGTCCCCCTGCTTAATGCAAGAATTACCGTCGGGAATAATAACGTCATTCTGTCTTATGATACAAGCAATAAGACAGTTTTCCTTGGTCTTAAGCTCCTTTAGGGGCTTATCATAAAAATACTCCTGCTTCTTTGCCAAAAACTCAAGTGCCTCAACCTGGTTGTTTACCAAGCGATAAAGCGTAAGCACGTTACTTCCAACAGTATTGGCAAGTGCGCGAATGTAACTGATAATTCTATCCGCAACTATATCCTTTGGGGAAACGTTGTTTTGAATACCAAGTTCGTCAAGCATACCATAAAGATCATCGTTTTTGATCTGCGTAATTGCTTTTCTGACCTTCATTTTATTAGCGAACATCGAGGCTATCATATTTTCTTCATCGATGTTGGTTAAAGCAACAAAGGCATCCATCGCCTCAATTCCCTCTTCAATAAGCAGATCGTGTTGAGCACCGTTTCCGTGAATAACAGTAACCTTGGGCAGCTCGTCTGCAAGCTCCTCTGCAATCGCCTTGTCACTTTCAATCAACTTGATATTGTATTTCTTTTTTGAAAGCTCGTCCGCAAGATAATAAGCTATCCTGCTTCCGCCAATGATCATAATATTCTTAAGCGGAGAGCGAATAAGATTAACCTCCGCCAAAAAGTCGCGCAACGTTTTTGCGTTAGCAGTAAGATGTATTCTATCCCCTTCCTCGATAACAAAGTTACCACCGGGGATAGTAACGCTATGCCCTCTTTGTACCGCGCAAATAAGAACCTTGGTTTTGAGCTTTTTGCCAAGGGATATAAGCGTCTCGCCAATCAAATAACTACCCTTTTCGGCTACAATTTCAACAAGCAATACTCTGCCCTTCGCAAAATGGTCAACCTCTGCAATGGACGGAAGGTTGATAAGATTGAATATTTCAGTTGCCGTATCCTTTTCGGGATTAACGATCATCGAAATACCAAGCTCGTCCTTCATCTCCATAATCTGATTTTTGTAATCGGGATTTCTCACACGCGCAATAGTGTTCTTAACACCGATCTTTTTCGCAACAAGACAAGCAAAAACGTTGAGCTCGTCGCTGTCTGTCAAAACGATGGCAAGGTCAGCATCCTTAACCCCCGCCTCTTTTTGTATATCAAAACACGCGCCGTTTCCAACTACAGCCGACACGTCGTATTTTTCTATGAGTTCTTCAATTTTATCGTTATTTTCGTCGATAATAGTAATGTCATGACCCTCACCCGATAAGTTCTTCAAGATCGTTTTACCAATCGTTCCTAAACCAATAATAACAATTTTCATAATCTACTCCTTATGAAACAAATGCCAATAAAATATCAATCAATAGCAATGTCGTTATTATTATATCACTTATGCAAAATTTGTCAAGACCTGCGCAAAATATTCACACCGCACACATCTTCAAATTTTGATTTATAGGGGAGTTAGTTTGAAACAAGAAAGGAGAACTCCCTCCGTCTTTGCCTAAGGGCAAAGCCACCTCCCTCTGCGGAAGGAGGCTCTGTAAGGCAATCTCTCGTAAGTAGCCGTGATGTTTTGCAAAACCTTGTAATGCCCTATAATATCTGAAAATTTGAACTATATGT
>JAGBYG010000260.1 GCA_017628875.1 Clostridia bacterium | reverse complement strand
GTGGTGCAGGTGGTCAGCACATCAACAAAACCGACTCTGCTATCCGCATCTTGCATAAGCCCACGGGTATCGTTGTTGGTTGCCAGACCGAAAGAAGCCAGCTTCAAAACAAGGAAACCGCTCTCAAAATGCTCAAATCCAAGCTCCTTGAAATTAAAATTCGTGAAAATCTTGAAAGAGTTGAGGATATTCAGGGTAATAAGGCTAACATCGAATGGGGCTCACAGATCCGATCCTACGTATTTATGCCCTACACTCTCGCTAAGGACACAAGAACAGGCCACGAAAATGGCAATATCCAAGCAGTTATGGACGGCGACCTCGACGGCTTCATTAATGCTTATTTGAAGTTTATAACGAAATAATTATTGAAATCAAAAGCTCCCGAAAAATCGGGAGCTTTTATCATATTATCATAATAATTACTAACTGCAAAGCAAAGAAAATATAACATCACGCACGCAACAAGTAGTATTCTCTCCAACTTTTTCTCTCTGCTAACTATCCGCTTTATCCTATATCTCATACCCCACCGCCCTTCAATTAATTATATTCGGGCAGAGCAATAAAATGAACGATAAATTGGGATTTATCTGTGAGGCGGGCGATTCACGAATCGCCCGTCACCGATAAATCAAAATTTAAAAATCAAATCACAAAATAACGGGTGATTTTTTAATATAAAATCCGCTTTCCTTTTTATTTTCAAAGCACATTGTATAAAGCGCATCTGCTTTTTTTGAAAGTTCAAACTGTCGACTTCCCTCGGCATCTGCAGGCTTTGTAATCACTTTAATTGCACTTTCACTCTTGCGAATTGAAGCCAAATACTCTCTACCCTTTTCATTTGCGCCAAGCAAAATTGTATATATTGGCAAGGTGTCAAGGTCACTTTGCTTAATGCCGATCAAAATATACAAAATTGCGCGTCTTATAGCACTCGCAGTATATTTCTTAGTCTGCAATTTATATTCAAATTCATCAAACGAAGCACACTCGTGCGCAGTTGACAAAATTCTGTTCACAAGCCCACAATCACTTATAGCAACGTCCAATTTTTCTCCGTCAATCAAACGCAGAGCAAGTAAAATTCCGTCTTTAACATTATTGATGTCAGCAAGTTCGTTTTCTCTCAAAATCTTAAGTGTTGAAGCAGGCACAAAAGCAGAAATATCCTCGATTTTGCCCCTTGTAATTGTTTCTCTTATCGCGCTCGCACTTGGCAATTCACCCAAAGAAAGCTCCGTATCGCGATATGCATTGCCCTCTCTCTTTATAGGACAAATTTGAATTTTATATCCGTTTTTAAGTATCGCTTTTGTATATTCAATACCCAAAATATCATTGGATTTAATGTCTGCAACGCCAGATTTTTCGGCAAGCAAATCGAAATACGCGCCCGCACTCCCCTGCTCTTTAGAAAGATTTGCACACTCCTCTTTAAACTCGTCGGATGCGGCAATTTCGGCTATTTTAATTATTTTGTCGGCATCTGCACTCTCCGAGCCAAACGAGAGCTTATCCGCACCAAGTGAATTTAAAATTTCAATGCCTGCAGATGCAAAATACTCCGCACTCGCCACGCAAAACGGAACGGGCAATTCAACAACAAGATCCGCTCCCGCTTCAAGCGCCATTTGAGCGCGCGCATACTTATCAGCAATAGCAACCTCTCCGCGCTGTGTGAAATTGCCACTCATAACGCAAATAATCGGCTCGTCACTTGCCTTTTTTATCTCTTTTATTTGATGCAAATGTCCGTTGTGAAACGGATTATATTCGCAAATAATTCCAAAAGCCATTTTAAATTCTCCTTTTTTTAAAAATCTATTGAAATTATATAATTTATGGTGTATAATATATTTGTTAATAAAATTTTGGAGGTTCATTTCATGAATGTACTCGTTGTAAACGCGGGCTCAAGCTCGCTCAAATATCAGCTTTTTGACACTACCAACGGTGACGTTATCGCTAAAGGTCTTTGCGAAAGAATCGGAATTGATGGCAGACTCACTCACAAGCAGCTTGTTAAGGGTGTAACCTATTCTGCAGAAATTGCAATGCCCAATCACACAGAAGCTATGAAGGCAGTTGTTGATGCTCTCCTTCATGCAGAACACGGCTGCATCTCCTCTATGAGCGAAATCGAAGCAGTTGGTCACAGAGCAGTTCACGGCGGTCAATATTTCTCACAGTCAGTAATCCTCACACAAGAGGTTTATGACATTCTCGACAAGAAGTGCCGCGACCTTGCTCCTCTTCACACACCCGCATCTCTTCAGGGTATTCAGGCGTGCCTTGATATCCTTCCCGGCACACCTCAGGCACTCGTATTCGATACAGCCTTCCATCAGACAATGCCCGAGGAAGCATATATGTACGGTGTTTCCTACGACCTTTATGAAGAATACGGCATCCGTCGTTACGGTATGCACGGAACTTCTCACCGCTACGTTGCAGGCGAAATGATTAAGCTTCTCGGTGGCAACGCAGAGGGCACAAAGATCGTTACCTGCCACCTCGGAAACGGTTCTTCCATTTCCGCAGTTAAGGACGGCAAATGTATCGACACAACAATGGGCTTCACTCCCCTTGCAGGTACTATTATGGGTACTCGTTGTGGTGACATCGACCCCGCTCTTGTAACATATATTATGGAAAAGAAGGGCTACTCCATCGACGAAGTAAACAGCTACCTCAATAAGAAATGCGGTTTCCTTGGTATTTCAGGCGTTTCATCCGACTGCCGTGACCTCGAAGCAGCTATCAAGGAAGGTAACCACAGAGCAAAACTTGCTATCGATATTCTTATCTATCAGATTAAGAAGTATATCGGTTCTTACGCAGCAGCTATGGGCGGTCTTGATGCAGTTGTATTCACTGCAGGTATCGGTGAAAACACAGGCAAGATCCGTGGCGGTGCTCTTGAAGGACTTGAATTCCTCGGCATCGAGCTCAATAAGGAACTCAACCTCGCAACTTACGGCTCATCCGGTGTAACAAAGCTCTCAACAGATGCTTCCAAGGTTGCAGTTTATATGATTCCCACAAACGAAGAACTCGTTATCGCTCAGGATACAGAAGCTCTCGTAAAAGCTCTCTAATATTTGATTTTTCTGAAAGGTTGTCACTTTAGTGACAACCTTTTTATTTGTTAATATTTCAAATTTTGATTTATAGGGGAGTTAGTTTTCGTAAATACGCGGGTCGCCGAGGACGTCGACCCCTACGATGATTATCTAATTTCATTGTAAAATAATAGACATATTACAAGCAAAATGGCTACAATTTGAATAAAAAAGTAACTCGCCAAAGCG
>JAGBYG010000259.1 GCA_017628875.1 Clostridia bacterium | reverse complement strand
AAGGCAATTCCTTAAAGCTTCATATGCCGGGTCATAAGGGAAAAGCATTTGTGGCATTTGAAAAGTATGATATTACCGAAATCGACGGTGCAGATTCACTTTATGAAGCGAGTGGAATAATTGCCGAAAGCGAAAAAAATGCAAGTGAGATTTTTGGTTGTGATACATACTACTCAACCGAGGGCTCATCACAATGCATTAAGGCAATGATACATTTGCTTTCTTTAGATGCCAAAACCAAAGGGAAAACACCCTATATTCTTGCAGGAAGAAACGCACACAAGGCATTTCATAGCGCAGTAGCACTTCTTGACGTTGACGTGGATTGGATTTATCCCGAAGACGAAAGTTATCTTTCGTGCAATATTAGTGCGGAAAAATTGGATGACCTTTTGAAAAAATGCGATAAAAAGCCCACGGCTATCTATCTTACAAGCCCCGATTATCTTGGAAATACACTTGATATCGCTTCGATTTCAAAAGTGTGCAAAGAAAACGATATTTTGCTCGCAATAGACAATGCCCACGGTGCATATTTGAGATTTTTGGAAGAATCCCGCCACCCAATCGACCTCGGTGCAGATATTTGTTGCGATTCTGCACACAAAACCCTGCCCGTACTTACGGGGGGAGCATATTTGCATCTTGCAAGTGAATTTTCAAAGAAGTTTTCCTCTCTTGTTAAAAATTCACTCGTGCTTTTTGGTTCGACAAGTCCGTCATACCTTGTTTTGCAATCACTTGATGCAGCTAATATTTATCTTGAGGGCTATAAAGTGCGTTTGTTGGATTTTATTTCCCAAATTGAAGATTTAAAAGCGCGATTGATCGAAAACGGATATGAACTTTACGGCGATGAAGCACTTAAAATTACAATTCAAACTAAAAAATATGGATATTTGGGTTTTGATTATGCAAAAATTCTTAACGAAAAGGGAATTGTTTGCGAATTTTGTGACTCGGATTTTGTGGTTTTGATGCTTACACCCGAGATTTGCGACGAGGAGTTGGATAAACTTTTACAGATTATGCTATCAATACCGAAAAGGGAAGTCATAAATGAAAAATCTCCTCAATATTGCAAGTTAAAAAAATGCTTGTCTATAAGAGAAGCAATTCTTTCGAATTCCGAACTTATTTCCACGAACGAAGCCATTGGCAGAGTAGTTGCTAATTCAACCGTTGGATGTCCCCCCGCTGTGCCGATTGCAGTTGCAGGTGAGATTATCGACGAAAATGCCCTCGAATGCCTTAACTATTATAAAATTGATAAAATAAATGTAATAAAATAAAAAAACACCGATTTTTTAATCGGTGTTTTTGCATATGTGCTTCAAATTTTAATTCGTGGGGAGTTGGTTTTCGTAAATACGAGGGTCGCCGAGGACGTCGACCCCTACGATAATTATCTAATTTAATTGTAAAATAATAGACATATTACAAGCAAAATGGCTACAATTTGAATAAAAAAGTAACTCGCCAAACCGTAGGGGTCAGCGGCATCACACGACCCGTACGAAACGCAAATTATTCTTTTTCAGCTCCCCTATAAATCCCAATTTATAGAATTCTACAGAGTATCATCTAATCACAAGATTTGCCGAGGCGAGTGTATCAATTCCGAAAAGGAAGAGCACGTTTTTAATATTATTTTCCTTGATATATTCTTCAATCGAGCCGCTAAAATATCTTGGGTCGATCAATTCAAGGTTGTAATGCTCGCAAAGATAGGGAGCAAGTGAATGAGAGAAGCTATCCTTTATTATAAGGAGCGTTTCTTTGTCTTGACTTTGTGTATCGTAAATCTTTACGTGCGCGTTATTACCCGAAAGGAAGGTGCTATATTTGTCCTTATTTTCAAGATATGAAGCATCATAAAGCGTGTCAAATTCTGTGTTAGTATCAACGATAGTTACTTTATATCTGCCGTTTTCAATGAGAGGGGCTTTGATTTGCTCTGCAGGGGTGAAGAAAAATCCCGATTTTGAATAGGTAGTGCCAAGAAAACTATCAGAAAGCACGTTAAGATTGAATTTGTTTAGCGAATGCGGAACAAATTCTAGCATTTCCGAAAGCTCACGGTAAGCATAATACGCGCCCTCGGCTGTCCAGTGATGGTCGGTTTTATAAAAAATTTGGGTACCGCTTTTTTGTAACAGTTCAAATGATTTTCTTAAATCTGTATGCTCCTCACCCACTATATTCCATATATCTTGATTGCGCACGTCGGAATAATATGGTGGGAATTGGTTTTTTAGCACATCAACCTTGCGGGGAATTAAAACGGAATTAATTTTTACGTCATTTTCTGCAAGATTTTGCATCAATTTTTCAATTTTCAAAAGATTTTTTCTCAAATACGAGTAATTATCGTCGGTATATTGATGAGTTTCAATCAAATAATCGTCCTTGCCAAGTAAAACTCCGTTGTTTTCGTTTTTGCCCATAGCCAGCTCGACTATGGATTTAAGCTTAACCATTTTGCCACGAAGATTTATCTGATCTGAAAAATAATCGTGAAGCTGACGAGTATAAGTGCCGTCAAGCAGTTTGTCAAAGTTAAAGCGAGGAACAGTCTGCAAAACGCGATTTTCGTCCTCAGAGAAGCTATTGGCAGGAACAAAAACATAAGAAATGGAGAAAAACGCAATTATGCCTGCGAGCAGAACTAGAAATATTACATTTAAGATATTCTTTTTCATATTTTTCTCCTTTCTTCAGCAAATCCGCCGACGCACGTGTGCGTCATCCTCGAGCGAAGCGAAGGATCTTGGCGGAAAACATATTATGTAATTATTATAACAAAAAATCAAGGACTTTTCAATCCTTGATTTTTATTTTTCTATATTATTTTTCCACAGTTACAATAAAACCATTCATATTATCTCCCGAAATTGAGTAATTAGCATCTTTCAAAACGGGAATTTGAGTGGGATTGCCGGAATACTTTACGTAATAAACTTGATATTCCTTACCGTTTGCAGTAAACGTAAGGGGATTATCAAATCCGTGACTTGTGCGAAGCAACTCAAGATATTCATCAAGACAAATGCCGTTTTCGTAAATGTATGTTGCGTGCTCTACGCCAACGTAACGGAGATGAACTCTATCCTTGCTGTTGTAATCTGTGTGATTTTCACAAGCGTTTGGATAACGATTAATAAAGCCATATTTGTGAGCATTTTCGTAAATCCAAGTAAAATTATTTTTAAGAAGATTTTCTGTTAATGCACTGGAGGGTTTATTTTGCTTCAATGTAAAAGTTGTACCAAGTGCGTGGTCATAAAATCCCTTGCCGAGCTTAACGTCATCTGTGTACTCTCCAAGCGTGCTGTTTGAATAACCACCCCAAGCGATTTCAATATTTGATGCGGAATTTGCGCTCGCACCTGTTAAATCAAGTGTTTTACAATATTCCATAATCATTGTATTGAGTGCATTAAGTGTAACACGATTTAGGTGGATTCTATCATAAGTGAGAGAATATGTATAACAACCATTGATTTGTGTAGTGTTAACGTTTGCATCATTTCTCTGATATTGATAGAGATTAATCATATCGCTCAAATCAGAGGGGAAGTTATAAGGAAGCTCGCTATTAATCAAAAGCAAATTACCAATCTTAATATCATTTGCATTCTTTTCAACATGTGTCACATTGGGATTTTGCGCAGGTTCATTTTGAATGTCCTTATACTTGTTCAAAATATTACCGATGATAAGCGTTGCAAACGCAGCGAGAATAAGAATGATAACCACAAAGATAGCAATTACTATTCTTTTTCTTGCGCGGGGAGATTTATGCCTCGTTTTTTTGGACTTTACTGCGTTAAACGCCTGAGTTTTGGGCGCTTTACTTGCCTTTGGAGCACTTTTTTTCTGATTTGTGGTGTTTTTTTTCTGACTCACAGTAGGTTTGTTTTGACTCATAATGGCTCCTTTCTATGAATAATTTTCCTTGGGCAAAAGCCCAAGGAAAATATTAATGCAATATATTATTTCTGATTACTGAGCGTCTTTAATGGAGAAGTTCATTCTACCCTTTGCGTCAACGCCCATATATTTAACCTTAACTGTGTCACCAAGTGAAAGAACGTCTTCAACCTTTTCAATTCTTTCTTTTGCAATCTTGGAGATGTGAACAAGACCTTCCTTGCCGGGAACGTATTCAACGAATGCGCCGAATTCCTTAATACCTGTTACAGTGCCTGTGTAAACTGCACCAACCTCGGGCTCGAATACGATTGCGTCGATGCACGCCTTAGCAGCTGCTGCGCTGTCGCCATTTACCGCTGCGATTCTGATTGTACCGTCATCGTCGATGTCGATCTTTGCGCCTGTGTCAGCAACGATCTT
>JAGBYG010000258.1 GCA_017628875.1 Clostridia bacterium | reverse complement strand
AGTCAGTACAAACCCACGCGATTGTTTTGCCGCGCTTTTTCAAAAGTGCGCGCCCGCCGCGCAGGCGATTTTGTTTTAACTAACTTCTTGATAAACCCCACTTTATCTACCATTTTATATAACACTTCGTAATTTTATAACAAAATTGAATTTTTGTCAAGAAAAATGGAAAAAATATATTGAAATTTTCAATTTGTTAATATATAATGAGAATATCAAATCTATTTTTAGGAGGATTAAATTATGGAATTGAAAGGATCAAAAACAGAACAAAATCTCAAAGCCGCTTTTTCAGGCGAGAGTGAGGCAAGAAACAAGTACACATATTTCGCATCCGTAGCGAAGAAAGAGGGCTTTGAACAGCTCGCAGAAATCTTCCAGAAGACCGCTGACAACGAAAAGGAACACGCGAAGATGTGGTTCAAGCTTCTTGGTGGCATTGGCAACACAGAAGCAAACCTTAAAAGCGCAGCCGCAGGCGAAAATTATGAGTGGACAGATATGTATAAGACATTTGCTGAAGAAGCAGAGGCAGAGGGCTTCCACGACATCGCTGCAAAATTCCGTATGGTAGCCGAAATCGAGCGCTCACACGAGGAAAGATACCTCGCGCTCCTCAGCAACGTTCAGATGCAGACAGTATTTGAAAAGGGCGAGCAGGTTATGTGGGAATGCCGCAACTGCGGTCACCTTGTTGTTGGCACAAAGGCACCCGAGGTTTGCCCCGTTTGTAACCACCCCAGAGCTTATTTCGAAGTTAGAAAAGCGAATTATTAATTCAACCAACTGAAGTTAGTTAGTGAAAACAAAAAAGGTCGCTTTTGAAAAAGCTCCGCAAAACTTTTTGTAGAGCTATCGCACAACCCACGCGATTGTTTTGCACCGCGCAGGCGATCTTAACGTCAACTACCCCCGACAAATCAAAATTTGAATGATGGATACGGGTTTGTTTTAGCAAAAATTGTTTCTTGCCTTCCCACTTAAAATTATTCATTAAAAGAAAGGCAAAAAAGCAATGGAAAGAATTATCAGAACAGTAAAGGCGGATGAACTTGAAAAATCCGCACTCTTCGTAAAAAAAGTATTCACAGAAAGCGAGGACGAGGAAAGCGGCACGCTTGTCGGAAACCTCGTTCGCGAGATAAGAAGCAAAAAGTATTATTTACCCGAGCTCGATCTCGTTATGGTTAATGAAAATGATGAGATTATCGGGTACGTAATGTTCTCTCGCTTCCACCTTGACGGAAAATATGAGGACGAATTGCTCTTGCTCTCACCCGTCGCGGTAAAAACGGAGCTTCAGCGTCAACATATTTCAAAGGAGCTTATTGAATTTGGACTCCAAAAAGCCCAAAATCTCGGGTATAGCGCGTGCTTGGTTGAGGGAAATCCGCAAAATTACAACGCGCGAGGCTTTAAAACGTCCGCGCCTTATGGCATTTTCGCCCACGAAAGCGTCGGTCTCCCTGCCCCCGAGTGCCTTATGGTGCAGGAGCTCAAGGAAGGCGCGCTCGCTCACATCAAGGGCGGAGTAGAATACACCTTTTACGAAGCTTTAAGATAATAAAAAACACAAAAACCACCTTCGCTTGAAGGTGGTTTTCTCTATTCTTCGCAATATAATTCATCAAATTGCCATTTTAGATAGCGTTTTTCGTTTTTCTTTGGTACATATCGTTATGAAATATGCTCCATATTCCGAATAATCGTAATTTTTTAATCTTAAATCTTTCCTTTTCGGCAAATTTTCATTCATAATTTTATTCTTTCTCTTCCCTCTCGTCATCTTCTCTCAATTTTCTGCCGATTTTGACAAGTCGAGAGGAAGCGAAAAGCATAGCCACTATGCCAAGGAGAAGGACGGTAGCCCAATGATGATTTTTTGTAAAAAACATCACCGCAGAGGCAATATAGAAAATTGCAGACGCGACGTAAATTATAATCGCGGGTAAATATTCTTTTCTCATATATTCACCTTAGAAAAGTCCTACGATTTCACCATTTTCGTCGACGTCGATCTTTTCTGCCGCGGGGATTTTGGGAAGTCCGGGCATCGTCATAATATCGCCCGTAAGAGCCACCACAAAGCCCGCACCGGCACTTACTTTTACGGATTTTATCGTAACTGTAAATCCGTCGGGTGCGCCAAGAAGGTCTTTATTATCGGAAAAGCTATACTTCGTTTTCCCCATACAAACGGGAACGCGGTCAAATCCGAGAGACCCCAGCTTTTCAATCTGCGCTTTTGCTTCATCGGTGATAAAAATTCCCTCTCCGCGATAAACGTTTTTAACGATTGCCTCGATTTTATCTTCGATTGAACCGTCAAGGGAGTACGAAAATGCGAAATTCGAGTTATCCTGCTCACAAAGTCTAACAACCTCGCGCGCAAGCTCGATGCCACCCTCGCCGCCCTTTGCCCAAACGTCAGAAAGAACAACGTTCACGCCAAGCTCACGGCATTTTTCTATGATAAATTCAACTTCCTTATCCGTATCAGTCGGGAATTTGTTGACCGCAACCACGCAAGGAAGATGATAAACATCTTTGATATTTGAAATGTGTCGCAAAAGGTTAGGTATTCCCCTCCCAAGCGCGTCAAGATTTTCCGTTGAAAGCTCGGTTTTTGCAAGTCCACCGTGCATTTTGAGTGCGCGAATAGTAGCAACAAGTACCACTGCGTTGGGTTTGAGTCCTGTCATTCTGCACTTGATGTCAAGGAACTTTTCAGCACCGAGATCCGCGCCAAAGCCCGCCTCGGTAATAGTATATTTCGCAGTTTTGAGCGCCATTTTCGTTGCAATTACGGAGTTGCATCCGTGCGCGATGTTTGCAAAAGGCCCACCGTGAACGAATGCAGGTGTTCCCTCAAGCGTTTGAACAAGATTGGGAGAGAGTGCATCACGGAGCAATGCCGTCATAGCGCCTGCCGCCTTCAAATCTCCCGCGGTCACTGGCTCTCCATCAACATTGTAGGCAACGATCATTCGAGAAAGTCGCGCCTTTAAATCTTCAAGAGATGAAGCAAGGCAGAAAATCGCCATAACCTCGCTCGCAACCGTAATATCAAAGCCGTCCATTCTCGGAACACCGTCAACTTTTCTTCCAAGTCCGTCCTGAACTGTACGAAGCTGGCGGTCATTCATATCAACACAACGACGCAAGGTTATCTTTTCAGGATCAATACGAAGCTCGTTTCCTTGATAAATATGGTTATCAAGCATTGCGCAGAGCAAGTTATTTGCCGCTCCGATTGCGTGAAAATCACCTGTGAAGTGAAGATTTATATCTTCCATTGGCACAACCTGGGCATATCCACCGCCTGCCGCACCGCCCTTGATTCCAAAAACAGGGCCGAGAGATGGCTCGCGGAGCGCAGTTACAACACTCTCACCAATGCGCGCAAGTCCGTCGGCAAGACCGATAGTCGTTGTCGTTTTTCCCTCTCCTGCAGGTGTGGGGGTGATTGCCGTAACAAGCACTAACTTTCCGTCAGGCGTGTCGCTTTTTGAATCAAAATAAGAAAGCGAAACCTTCGCCTTATTTTTGCCGTATGGCTCGATAAAATCCTCGTCAATCCCCGCCACGCGAGCTATATCAAAAATATTCTTCATCTTGCATTGTTTTGCAATTTCAATGTCAGTTAAATATGCCATTTTTATTCCTCCTTTGAGGTTTGTTTGAATTGCTTTAATTATATCAAATATATTTTTCATTGTCAATACGCACGCAAAGAAAACAATAAATTGGGATTTGGTGGAGAGAAGTTACAAAGTAAAGGATTGTCACTTTTTCGAGAAAAAGTAACCAAAAAGCTTTTGTAGCGCTACGCCCAAGAGCCGTATTGTTTGTACTAAGTCCACAGACTCCGCGCAACTCGCGTGACTCACATCACGAATGCTCGTCACAAATGTTTTTACCGCACAAGTGCGATAAAAACCGCGCCTTGCTACGCTGTACATAGACATTTTGATACCAAAACGGCTTCGCTTTGCAATAGCAAATCACAGATTTTCGAGCCGCCTGTTAAAATGGCGAGAAAATCGTTATGTGTTGTTTGGTTGCAACCAAACAACACGATTTGCGCGAAGTTTTGCGCAAAGCTGATCAAAAGTTTTGCGGAGCTTTTTCAAAAGCGACCCTTTTTTATCTTTGTATCTTCTCCCTGATAAATCAAAATTCGAAAGCAAAAAAGGGAGTCTTGCGACTCCCTATAATATTTGACTGTTACTTTATTGTGACACATCGAGTCCTGCGAGGTAGACAGCATACGCGTTTTCGCAATGCACCACGATGCTTTCGTGCGACATATCACCAACGTAGCGCAATTTCATATATTCGGGGTTAGTACGGGGCAGGTGAATGTATCTGCTAAAGTTTTCTTCGAGCAATTTTCCAACAACTTCACCAACGTGAACACTGAACGTTCCGTCGTCATTTTTAATTGCTTTAACAGAAATTTCAACCTCCTTCGCCACTTCGTCTTTTGTCAGCATATAATATGCTTTACCCGTCCCATCATAGAAATCTATGTTTAGATAGAAATAAACGAATGGAGAAGGTGGAACATATCCCACAACGTCGGGATAAATGCCGCCATCACATCTTTCGAATTCGTAAGTTCCTTGATATTTTTGCATTCCGTAAACAACCGTTTGATGCTCACCGGGGAAATGCTCGTCAAGAACGCTTCTGTCCGTCTTTTTGGAGATACGCGTAAATCCAACGCTTATATAGTAATCAATTTCAGCGGTTCCCTGAAACAAATTGCCCTTCCACTTGGCCGTGGATGAGCCCAATTTTTGAGTTCTCCAATCCGCGTTAATGCCGAGCTGATGATATTCACCATTGCCCGTGAAATCAACCTCAACGTATTGATATTTGCTCGAATCCTCTGTATCCTGAGTGAATCTGCAACGAAGCTCGGATATAAAGCCATCGGTTGTATTGTCCTTGTAGCCATAATATCCCGTTCCGTCGGAGCGAATTACCATAATGAGCTTGATTCCGCGTTCCTCAAGCCAGTTTGAGTCACCGCTGTAGGACGTAAGCTCATACGTGCCCTCAACAAATTTCATTTTCGCGCTTCTTGTAACGTAACAACCGCTAAGTACGGCAGCAGTGGACAAAATTAACACAAGGACCAGGGCGAAAGATAACAGTCGTCTATAAGAGTTCTTCATATAATTTTCCTCCTTTTGTCGTTATTTAGTTGGGTTATGAAGACGAACATATCGCTATGTTCTGTTTATATTATATCATATTTCAAAAAACGTGTCAACACCTTTATAAATTGGGATTTATCGGGGAGTTAAAAAGTTGCATTGAGCAAATGGGGAAACTCCCTCAGTCACCTTACGGTGACAGCTCCCTCTGTGGAAGGAGCCTTCTCTAAGGCAATCTT
>JAGBYG010000257.1 GCA_017628875.1 Clostridia bacterium | reverse complement strand
CCCAAACAAGGGTAACCTCACTAGGTATAACCATTATATCACCTCACTAGTGATTTGTAAAGCGCATTTTGACAAAAAACTACTCTTTTTTAAAATTTCGTAGGATTGCACAAAAACGCAATTCTTTTTTGTACAGGATTACAACATTTTTTCACTTGTGTTTGTATTTCCACTTTAAAAGTCGCATTTTTCTTTACTGTTTTTTTATTGCTGATAAAATGATAGGATAAAGCAAGCGGATACCGTTAGCTTTTGATAAAAAGATCCACTTGCTATTTTGTAGTTAAACGAGGGGATGTACCCTGTTTACACCTTTACCTCGGTTACCTCCCAAATCGTTACTTTACCCCACCCGCCCAGGTCATCGTATGCATACGTACGGGCAAATTCTGCGCAGGCAGCATGGTAAAAGGTTACCTTCCTTCCGGGTTTGTTGGCTATGCTGTAAATCACTTTATACGTTTTCATATATTTCTCCTTTTCTTAAATCCAATTATATCAATATTGAGATCAGTGAGCGCGGGGTTGCCGCGCCCACAAAAAGAATCCTCACGCGATCATACCGATATGATCAATCACCTTACCGTCAACCACCTCAAGATCTCCCTGAAGGAGAGACTTGATCACGAAAGCGTGACCCACAGGGGTGTATGCGAAATTCACCGCGGATTTCATATCCTTAATATCAGTAAAATCCTTTTCACACTTAAGAACAGGACGTTTCTCTTTTTTACATTTAAGAACGTAGGCTCGGTATCGGATCTTCATGGCCTCCTCACAATAGTAGTTGAATCCATCAAAATCGAGCAGTGCGATCTTCTTTCCCTGATCAAGAAGGGACTTCATCCACTTAAGGGCATCGCTACCAGCGACCAGCTTAGCATACTCGGGTACGTAAACCTTCTTTCTACCTTCAAGGTAAGAGAGACGTTCATACTCTCCCTTCTCCGAGTTCCAGTACGCCCAGTACAACATATCATCCGCTTCGTATCCAAACTCGCGGTAGGGATGTCTCATGATCGGTTTGGTGATCTCACCCTTTTTCTTACTGTACATATCATCACGGTACTCAAAGTATGCGGAGTTGGGATGACCATTTTCATCATGATGCGGGAACACTTTACCAACCTGCCAGAAGACCTCTAAGCTATCAGCCGATGCACCATCAGGGCCTGTAACAGGGCCAACAAAGAACGGGGATACCTGACGCGCGAACGCACGATTAGGATTTCGAGATGTCAGGTTGATTACAACTCTTTCCGAAATATCCGGACACTGGTTAGTGTAAAAGGGATTTGAAAGATTAAGAGGGCGAGGGTGGTGCTTTACAATAACTACATTCTGATTTTCCATAACATACCTCCATATGTGACAAGACCCAACCACTTGAGTGATTGTACCCGCATTATAACACATCACGAGTGATTTGTAAAGCGATTTTTGCCATAAAGTTACTCTTTTTTAAAATTTTGTAGGATTGCACAAAAACGCAATTCTTTTTTGTGTAAAATTACAACATATTTTTCACTTGTGTTTGTTTTGCGCGCGGTATATAAAAAACGCCGAGCAAAAAGCTCGACGTTTATTATGTA
Organism: Clostridia bacterium; assembly: GCA_017628875.1. Classification (GTDB taxonomy): domain Bacteria; phylum Bacillota; class Clostridia; order Oscillospirales; family CAG-272; genus RGIG4608. The sequence goes on along the minus strand of JAGBYG010000257.1, from coordinate 721 downwards.
AGTTATCAGTATATGTTCTGTCTAACCATGCGTACTTGCTACAAGCAGTACAAACCGAAACAAATTTCGATTTTTGAAAATTTAAAGCTCATATCAAAATCCTTCATTTATATAAGATCAACAAGTGAGATAAATTCATCTACCCTGCCTGTGAAGTTATGATCAGCGCCTTCAATGGTGATAACTCGGACATTATCAAGATTCAACTTATTAAGATAAGGAACATACATATATCCATCGTCCCTCTCACCGTACACAAGAATCTTGTTGATGTGAGGTAGATCTGTGACTTTTTCTTTCAAATCATCGAAATCAAAGCTTGATGTATTGACGCACAGCATCGTTTTAGTTTCAGGAATCTCTTTAGCTAAAAGTAAATTGCGATAAGCACCGTCAGACGTGCCGAACATGTAAACCTTGTAGTCGGAAAGATTAAGCTCCTGCACAATATCGGAAATTTTCTCTTTGTCCGCCAAAACCTGCTGCTTATAGCCAAGTTCTCCGGGATTGGATGCACAAATTACAGTTGCACCGATTCTTTTGTTTACTCTATGAGCCATCTTGAGATATTTGTCCTCGTATCCTCTGATGCTTCCCTCCGCACCAACCTTTATGAAAACGATTTTTTCGTTTCCGTATATGATACCGTATTTTATTCTCTCTCCATCGATGGTTTTGCTAAAGGTTGTCGTGTAGCTAAGCTTTTCTTTCATTGTATTTT
>JAGBYG010000256.1 GCA_017628875.1 Clostridia bacterium | reverse complement strand
CTTACCAAACTGAGTTCCCCAGTCACCAAGATAATTGATACCAACGCAATCATATCCTACAAATTCGTGAAGCTTTTTGAGTGAGTGTCCAATAACGGTTGTACCGAGATGTCCAATGTGGAAGGGCTTTGCAACGTTGGGAGATGAGTAATCAAGAACCACGGTTTTTCCCTTACCGAAATCTGCGGAGCCGTATTTGTCGCCATTTGCCAAAACCTCACCACACAAAACGGAGCAAAGATATTCATCGCTAATACTTATGTTAAGATAACCGTTAACCGCCTCTGCTTTTTTGATTGAAGGATCAACGAGCTTTTCCGCGATTATCTGTGCAATTTGCACGGGCGAACGGCGAAGCGTTTTTGAAAGCTTGAAGCAAGGAAGAGCCAAATCTCCCATAGTAGTGTCGGGGGGATATTCAAGCATTGACGCAAGATCATCAGAAGAAATAAGAGCATCCGGAAATACCGATTTAACTGCTTCGAGTGCTTTTTCTGAAACTATTTGTTTAAATTTTTGCATAATTCTGCCTTTCTATATAAAGTGGATTTTATTCATTTAGTTAGCCATCATTGTTTTAATTTTCGCGCTGATTCCCTGCGCTGCATCGTTGCCTGAAACAACAACGAAAATAGTATCATCGCCCGCAACACAACCCAAAATATCATTTGATTTGATATTGTCAATTCCTGTTGCAACTGCCTGCGCCATACCTGCGTGTGTTTTGATAACAATGATGTTCTGTGCATAATTAACTGATATGATTAACTGTGTTAAATTGGCATTAAGATTATTAATTCCGTTAACCGCCACCGCTGCAGGAAAAACGTAATAATAACCATTCACACCATCAGAAATCTTAGTGAGTTTCAACTCCTTAATATCTCTTGACATCGTCGCCTGAGTTGCAGAAAAACCATTTTCCTTAAGTTTTTTAATAAGCTCGTCCTGTGTATCAATTTTATACTTTTCAACAATTTCTCTTATTTTTTGCTGACGTTCTTTTTTCATATCAAATCTCCTGAATTAATAATTATTTTTCATTTTCTGGCTTAATATATCATAGAAGGAGCAATCCTTAACTCTCACCAACTGTACAGTAAGTTCAGATTTGGTTATACTAACTACATCGTCCTTAAAAAGCTCGCAATTGGTTTTTCCGTCCAATGTAAGCATAAGTGATTTTTCGCGCACCGAAACGTTTTTGATTTTTAAATTGGTTTCATCCGAGAAAATCAACTGACGTGCGATAAACGAATGTGGGCAAATAGGTGTAACCAATTTACATTTCACTTTGGGATCTGCGATTGAGCCGCCCGCACTCATTGCGTATGCGGTTGATCCCGTGGGAGTGGAAACTATAAGTCCATCTGCTCTATAAGAGGTAACCAAACTATCTTCGGCATACAACTCAAGGTTGATAATTTTAGAAACCGAGCCGTTTGAAATCACCGCATCATTAAGAGCAAACGATTTGTATTTAACATTTCCCTCTCTGTTAATAACCTCAATATCCATCATAGCGCGCTCGTCAATAGTATAATCACCATCGATTATTTTTGAAAGAGCCGCAAGCTCGTCCATTTCAAGTTCCGCCATATAACCAAGGTGACCAAGGTTAATTCCAAGAATCGGCTTACCTCGTCTTGCCATTTTTTTAGCACAATCGAGAATTGTTCCGTCTCCACCGAGAGCAATAACAAGATCCGCCTCATCATATAGCTTCTCTATGGGCAAAAAGTAAATATTTCCGCGATAATTTTTCATCGCAAGAACCTTCTCCTTGCTATATTGAGAAACGAGTATTTTGCATCCGAACTTAAGAAGATAATTTGTTACCTTAAGCGCAGCATTGGCTTTATCGGATATGTTGAAATTTGTAACTATAGCTATTTTTTTCATATTTTTTCCTTCCGAATTCTGCGAAACGCCGGGGTCTAACTGTTTACGTTCATCGCAGAATGAGTAATTTATTTTGTTTGTGATATAGTTTTTATTTTTATTTCATTTACTAAATTTTGTGGGTGAGTTGATTTTTTAAAATAAGCCAAAAATTCAACGTTACCGCTTCCGCCCTCAATGGGAGAACGAACAATATCAATACACGAAAATCCCGAGATAACGGCACTATCTATCACCCTGCAAATTGCATCTTGATGATACGATGCCTTTTTTACAATTCCATGAGAATTCAGCGCGCTTTTGCCACACTCAAATTGGGGCTTTATTAACGATATCAATATTCCATCTTCTTTAAGCACATCGCAAATTCCTGAATGTATCAAGGTTTGCGAGATAAACGATACGTCCATCACTGCAACATCAAATTTAACGTCAAAATCCTCGTGCGTCATAAACTTTGCGTTGAATTTTTCAATGGAAACAACCCTTTTATCACTTTCGATAGTTGGATCAAGCTGACTGTGTCCCGAATCAACCGCATAAACCTTGCGGGCACCTCTTTGAAGCAAGCAATCCGTAAATCCGCCCGTTGATGCGCCTATGTCAATGCAAACGCAGTTGCTTACGTCAACATTAAATTTTTCAATAGCATATTCGAGCTTTTCACCGCCCCGACTGACGAATTTTGACTTGTTGATAATCTCAACATTATGCTCTGCCAATTCATCAATTTCAATCGAGGGTTTAGTGATTTTTTTGCCGTCAATTAATACATTTCCTGCCTCAATAAGCACCTTAGCATTCTGGCGACTTTTTGCATTACCTGAATTAAATAAATATACGTCCGCTCTCATATCAAAACTCTCTTATGATAAGATATTTGGCAAGTTCGGTAAAGGTTCCGTCATCATATGGTGAAATTGCCGAAATTCCAGACTCTGTCAAATCAAGTGCGTATTTTGTTGCTTCCTCAACACTCATAAACGAAAGAAAAGAATTCAATTCTCTCTTTCCCTCATTATAGTCAAGTATATCGTCAATTATTTGAAACGCAAGACCAACGTTTTCAGCATATTTTATAGCCGCAAGATATTTTTCATCATTTTCTCCAACACCTGCAGCAATACAACCAAGCTTTGCAGAAGCTGAAATCAGCTTACCGGTTTTATATTGGTGAAGCTTCACAAGTGTTTCAAAATCAAGCATCTTTTTAGCCGCATCAATATCCATCGTTTGACCTGCAAGCATACCGCATTCTCCGGTGCTATTTGCAAGTATCTCTATTGCCTTCGCATTTTGTTCAACCGAAAGCATATTATTTTTAACGCAAACCCCAAATGCCTTAACCATCATAGCATCTCCTGACAGTAAAGCAAGTGATTCGCCAAACTTTTTGTGTGTAGATGGCTTACCTCTGCGAACGTCGTCATTGTCCATACAGGGCATATCATCGTGAATTAAAGAAGATGCGTGTATCATTTCAATAGCGCACGCATAAGGAATTGCAGGAGCAATATCACCCGAAAACAATCTGCAAATCTCTAAAACAAGAAAGGCACGAATACGCTTTCCACCGCCGAGCAAGCCATATTTCTGCGCTTCGATCAACTGTTGAAAATCAGGGGTTGCATAGCTATAACAGGATTCAAGCGCACACTCAACTATTTCTGCGTTGCTTTTTAATTTTTCTTTAATATCAAGCATTACTCTTCCTCAAAAAAATCCTTTTCAATCATATCACCATTTGCAGATGGAGTAAGGATCTTAATTCTTTTTTCTGCATTATCGAGTGCCTCGTTGCAAAATCTAACAAGAGCAACGCCCTCCTCATACAGCTTGAGCGACTCGTCAAGCGATGAATTTCCACGTTCAAGAAGTTTAACTATTTCCTCAAGTCTTGCAGTAGCAGATTCAAAGGTCATATTTTCTTTTTTAGCCATTTTGAGACCCTCCGTTTTCATTAATTTCATCAACGATTGCGTTAAAATTACCATTACTCAATGAAACAGTAACCTTTTCGCCCAATTTTATATCCGTAACACTCGCAAGCGCTTTTCCATCGTTATTTTGAACGATGGCATATCCTCTTGATAAAGTGTTAAGGGGACTTATAGCATTCAATTTAGCACACAAAATACCATAGGTATGATTTTTCTCTCTCATAATATTCTGCATTGAAGCATCGAGCTTGTCCGACACAATATTTATCTTCATTTTGTACTCGTCAAGCAAATTCTCTTTCGAGGTCAAAACTCGCGACGATGCAAGCATATTCAAATGCTTTTTATAATTTTGTATTTTAGAAATAAGTGTTTTTTCCGCACTTAAAATATTCTTGTTTAAATCGTTCTTAACAGTTAAGAAGTTGGGAACTGCAAGCTCCGCTGCGGCAGAAGGAGTGGGTGCGCGAAGGTCAGCAACAAAATCGCAGATGGTAAAATCGCTCTCGTGTCCAACGGCAGAAATAACGGGTATTTCTGAATTTGCAATAGCATAAGCAAGCTCAACGTTATTGAATGCCCAAAGGTCCTCCATAGAGCCACCGCCTCGCCCGATAATAATAACGTCAGCAGATTTTGTCCTGTTAAAATATTCAATTCCCGCTATCAAACTTTTATACGCAGTATCCCCTTGCACAAGTGCAGGATACAGCAATAGCTTTGTCATAGGAAATCGTCTTCCCATAACATTTATCATATCGTGAATAGCCGCACCTGTTGGTGAAGTAATAATTCCAACCGTCGAGGGCAATTTCGGAATTGCCTTTTTCCTGCTCACGTCAAAAAGTCCCTCTTTGGATAACTTTTCTTTTATCTGCTCATAGGCAATATAGAGCGCACCTATTCCGTCGGGTTGGATATCCTCAGCATAGAGTTGATATTGACCCGAGGGAGTATATAAGGAGATTCTACCGTAAACAATTACATTCATTCCCTCTTTAAGCGCAAATTTAACCCTTTGAGCGCTTGAGCGAAACATAACGGCCTTGAGTACGCTCGTTTCGTCTTTTAAAGTGAAATATATGTGTCCCGAGCGATGAAATGTCAAATTGGAAATTTCACCTCTCACACATATCATTGACAGAACCTCGTCCTGAGCGAGCAAGGCACGGATATATTCATTAATCTGCGTAACACTCAAAATCATCTTTGAATTTTCCATACCTTCCTCCTTATGTTTATTTGTATTTTCTTTGTGTCAAAATTGCAATTCCCGCCGCATTATCAGCAGAAAAAGCAGGTTCTGAGAAATATGTTTTATCAAAAGCAGAAAGCTTTGATTTTAAGAGCTTATTGCTCATAACACCACCCGCATATACAATCGGAATATCGGGATACTTTTCTCTTATCTGCTTAGTTAAAGCAATCAAAGTTTCCGCAACAAAATTCAACACGTATGCAGATATGTATGCCTTGTCCTCAGTTTCTTTGTAGAGCTTCTGCGCTATATTTTCAAGTCCTGAAAGATTGCATTTTCCGTCAGTTACGCAAATTTTGGGCTTGGGTAATTTGCCATTGTATCCGCTAGCAAGTATTTCAAGCTCCTTACCGCACGGAAATTTCAATCCCATCATAACACCAGCTCTGTCAATCGCCTGACCTGCGCTAATATCTGCAGTATCGGCTATTATCTCCACATCAAACGAATGAAGATTGGGAGTAACATAAAGTGTCTCGGTAGTTCCACCGGAAACGTGAAAGGCGACAAAAGGAGTTGTCATCAATTCATCAATCGCACCGCTTGAATAAAGTGCAGCCATAATATGACCTGCCTGGTGTGAAAAACAGCTTATCGGCACGTTGTGAGTAGCCGCAAGCATTTGGGCAACTGCCTTACCCGAAATAAAACACGGCATATATGACCCTTTTGCATCGCGCGGAACTGTAGAAACTCCAACAGCGACAATTTCAAACTCACCAATTTCAGTGCGAACTTGATTTGAAATTTCAGAAAAATTCTTTATGTGTGAAAAGACCGCATCACTTTGACGCAGACCTCTTTCACCTTCCTTGACATCAAGCATCTTTTTGATATTGGCAATTACCTCGCCTTGTTCATTACAAGCTGCAACAGAGGTAGTATAATTGCTCGTATCAATGCCAAGATATATTTTTTTACTACCCATTTTTTGCTTCAAGCTTGTCCTTGATGTTGTTCAAAACTCCATTTGTGAATGCGCGTGACTTGGGATCATCATATTTTTTAACAAGCTCAAGCGCCTCATTAATTGAAACAGTATTGGGAATATCCTCGCAATAAATCATTTCGTAAACGCAAAGACGAATAGCGGAGCGAGTGGTCTTAGAAAGACGAGAAACCTTCCAACCGTTTGATGCCTCAGTAATAAGCGCATCAATTTCCGCTTCGTGCTCAATAACTCCAAAATAGGTGTTCTTGATATACTTTTCCTTTATCGCATCAATATCGCGATTTTCTGTTGAAAGCGCAAAAATCTCGTCCGCGCTTTCTTCAAGGCGGAATTCTCTTTCAAAAAGCAACTCAAAAGTAGCTTCTCTTTGTTCTTTTCTTGTCATAATACAGATTCCTTTTTGAAATAATTAATATTAACTTAAATATTATAATACAAAAGACATAAAAAGTCAATAAAAAAACTAATTTTTATGCAAAAAATAATGAATATTTTATAAAAATATACACATTATAAATTTTTCGCGATATTTTACAAAAAAATCTGTTAATTCTATTGAAAATTTTTGAAAAATATTATATAATAAACTCGTATATAACTTTTTTAAAGAAAAGGAGTTCAAAAATGGCAAGAAGAGATTGTGAAACACAGATGTTCCGAGTACCAAGCGAGCGCGAGGACGAAACAAGAAGAATACTTCAGGAAATTTACAATGCTTTAAGCGAAAGAGGATATAACCCTATCAACCAAATAGTTGGATATATCATTTCAGAGGACCCCACGTATATAACAAATCATAACAACGCACGTGCGCTTATCAGAAAGCTCGATAGAGACGAGCTCTT
>JAGBYG010000255.1 GCA_017628875.1 Clostridia bacterium | reverse complement strand
TTGCAAGTATTCAAATTAACACTAACGAAAAAAATACAAACGTTGTACTTGGTGAAAAATACCGTGTTATTTACGGAGAAAGATATATCGAGGACATTTTGTGCGGAGTTCGTTTCCGCATAACTCCCGAGTCATTCTATCAGGTAAATCACGATGGCGCAGAAATTCTTTACGGACTTGCCAAGGAAAAGGCAAAAATCGGATTTGACAAAAAAATTTCACTTGTTGATATGTATTGCGGAACGGGTACTATAGGTCTTTCAATGTCTGATATCGCAGAAGAAATCGTTGGCGTTGAAATAGTTGAAGGCGCGGTTGAATGTGCCAAAATAAATGCTCAAATCAATGGATTTGAAAATTCTAAATTTTACGCGGGCGATGCGAAGGATATTGAGAGCTTGTTTTCATCAGTTGAAGCGCAGCACGGTAAACTTAATCCCGACGTAGTAATACTTGATCCACCGAGAAAGGGCTGCACCCCTGAGGTTATAGAATTCCTTTCAAAACGTGATATAAAACGCATAGTTTACGTTTCTTGTGACCCCGACACACTTGCAAGAGATTGCAAAATGTTTTCAACTCTTGGATATACAATTGGCGAAGTCGATCCCGTTGATATGTTCCCAAGAACGGGGCATATTGAAAACGTAGTGTCTATTGAAAGGAATTATAATGACGCATTTAGACTATCTAAATCAAAACTATTCTGCACGTAAAACTATGCAGGAAAAAATAAATTTCAGAAATTACATAATAAATTTACTCGCTAAAAAGGGAATTGAGGCAAGAGTCGAGCGCACGAAGGACGGAAATAATGATAATATAGTTATTGGCAATCCCGAAACTGCAAAAACTGTATTTACAGCGCATTATGACACGCCCGCACGTTCAATATTCCCAAATATAATGATGCCCAAAAGCAGAGTTTTGTTCTTTGCTTATCAGTTTGTGCCCGTTATATTTTTGCTTGCGGTTTCATTTGCGTTTGCTTTTATTGTCGGAACATTGATTTTTTATGATACTAGGGTGTATTTGTTATCGTTTTTATTTGCATACTACGGCTTGTTCTTTGGCATTATGAGAGCTTTTAAGAACAAAAACAATTATAATGACAACACATCGGGTGTGGCTACTGTATTAAGCATTATTGACCGACTTTCAAATGAAGAACTCAAAAATGTTGCTTTTATCTTATTCGATAACGAAGAAAAGGGCAAAAAGGGCTCAAAGGCATACTATAATGATCACAAAGAGCAGATGCGGGACAAGTTCCTTGTCAATTTTGACTGCGTAGGAAATGGCGATAATGTAATTTTCATTGCTCAAAAGAATGCTATTGATTGCGAAGAATACAAATTACTTGAAAACTCATTTCATAAAAACAGTGAATTTTCACTTCAATTTCTTACTCATAAGCAGGCGGATTCCAATTCCGACCACAAGAATTTCCCCAAAGGTATTGCTTGCGTGGTATGTAAAAAGGCAAAAAACGGACTTTTATATACACCGAATATTCATACATCAAAAGATACAGTTGCTAATAATGCAAATATCGACTTTTTAACCAAAAATATTGTCAATTTTGTTGCTAATTTCAACTGATTTTGTATAGTTTTTACAATGTTTTTCAACAAGTGTTGACAAATCAACCAATTTGTTTTATAATACCTGTACCTGTAGTATTAGTGAATATTTTGTGTATAATATTCATTTTATTGAATATTGTATCTTTTTAAGAATGGAGTAGAGAAATGTCTAACACAAAAAGAAAACGTAGATGGGGCGACAGAAAAGAAGGTAGAAAGCTACGTACCATTGATCCAATGTTTAAGGTTATGCCTTACATTATGACAAGACGAAGCGATTCACAAAACTTCTTTACCGAAAAGCTTGACATTACTGAAGCAGAAAAGTTTTGCCGTGAGCAAATCAGAGCTGGAAGAAAGAATTTTTCAATTCTTCACGTTATTATTGCCGCATACATAAGAGTGGTATCACAACGTCCTGCTATTAATAGATTTGTTAGCGGTCAAAAGATTTATGCAAGAAATGATATTGAGGTTCTTATGACCATTAAGAAAAAAATGGCTCTTGATGGCGAGGAAACCTGCATTAAGGTAAAGTTTGAGCCCACCGATACTGTTTATGACGTATATGATAAATTTAATAAAGTGGTTGAAGAGAATAAAGGAGAAACTGAAGCTAATAGCACAGATAAAATGGCCAATATTTTGCGTCATATTCCGGGTTGGTTGCTCCGCTGCTTTATGAAATTATTGAATTTCTTGGATTATCGTGGTTGGTTGCCTAAATTTATTCTTGATTTGAGTCCATTCCACGGCTCTTTGATCATCACGTCTATGGGTTCGCTTGGAATTAGACCTATTTATCACCATATTTATGACTTTGGTAATTTGCCTGTTTTTGTTGCATACGGCGCAAAGCAGCACGGTGTCAAGATGGATGATGATGGTAACGTTAAAAAGTATAGATACATTGAAATGAAGGTAACAACTGATGAAAGAATTTGTGACGGTTATTATTTTGCATCTGCATTCAAAATGGTAAAAAGACTTTTTGAAAATCCGTCAGTTCTTGAAAATCCACCAGAACAAGTTATTGAAGATATTGATTAATCAAAAAACAGCCGATTTTTCGGCTGTTTTTTCCATATTTTGCACCTTGTTTTTTTGAATAATAGTCGCACACAAAAGTCAATACTTTTCATATAAAATATTTATATGGGGATTGATATGTATTATAATAAAGTTGAAATATGTGGAGTAAATACTTCAAAGCTTGCAGTTTTAAGTGATGATAAAAAGAAAGAATTATTAATAAAATCTAAGAATGGTGACATAAAAGCTCGCGAAGAGCTTATTTACGGAAATTTGCGACTTGTATTGAGCGTGATTCAGCGATTTACTAACAGAAACGAAAATCTCGACGATTTATTTCAAGTTGGTTGTGTTGGTCTTATCAAAGCGGTTGATAATTTCAATATTGAGCTTGACGTTAAATTCTCAACCTATGCTGTGCCAATGATAATTGGTGAAATCAGAAGATATTTGAGAGATAACAATAGTATTCGTATTAGCAGATCAGTTAGAGATCTTGCTTATCAAGCATTAAGTGCAAGAGAAGAATTGACGCGTGATAATTCTAACGAGCCAACAGTCGAACAAATAGCAGAGAAGTTAGGTCAGGAGAAGGAAGCAGTTGTATATGCTATGGAAGCAATAGTTGCTCCAATATCACTTTACGAACCGGTATATACCGATAATGGAGATTCAATATACGTCATTGATCAGTTAAGCGATTTAAGCTCGCGTGATGAGATGTGGCTTGAAAGCATCGCGCTTGCAGAAGCATTAAAGGTTTTAAATGAACGAGAACGTTCAATTATCAATATGAGATTTTTTAAAAATAAAACACAAATGGAGATAGCTCAGGAAATTGGAATATCACAAGCACAGGTATCACGTCTTGAAAAAGCCGCACTTGAGCGAATGCGTAAGCAATTTTGAGCTTTTTGGTTGTCATTGATTATAATTTTGCATAATATGTTAAGGAAGAAAGAGTTATTTTCTTCCTTAATTACTTTTTTGGAGGGTATATTATGCCGGATAATAGATTTGCTTGCTCTGGCCTTGGTGGCACAAGAGAAACCGTTTGCATAGAAGCAAATCGCGTTCTTGATTCGTGCAGGGACAGAGATTGCTATGAAAACGTTCAAGTTTTTCTCACCAATTATGGCAACGAGATTATTGAAAGAACAGGAAATATCAGAGTTAAAAGCTCTTGCATAGCTTGGAGCAATATAACAGTTGATCCTATCGCATTCAATCGCGGATTTTATTCTGTAAACATGCGTCTCTACATTAAAATTACCTTTGAGGCGTGCTTAGCACCCGGTAGAATTCAGGAGTTTGATGGCGTTGCTGTTATTGATAAAACCGTTGTTCTTTTCGGTGGTGAGAGTAATCTCAATGTGTTCAAGAGCAACGGAACTTCTGGATTCTGCGAAATGCCTACAGAGCTTTGTTGCAGCGAAGGAAATGTTCCAACTGCTATAGCAGAGGTTGTAGATCCAATTATACTTGGTGCTAAAATAATTGAAAAGCATCACGATCATCATTGCTTCTGTTGTTGCACATGTGGTGATATTCCTGAAGGTGTAACAAGAAATATCAACGGTACTCTTTGTGATGACGGTAAAAGATTTT
>JAGBYG010000254.1 GCA_017628875.1 Clostridia bacterium | reverse complement strand
GAATTGCACTTTTGCGAGCAGTAATTATCAAATTAGTAGAAACACTCGCGCAAAAGAGGTTCCTAAGTCCTTTTTGGTGCACCAGCGGCAAGTCGCCGCCCCCAAGTATCGGGTGGCGACAGCAAAAATCCGAACCTCATCACACGACGGTGGGGTTCGGATGTGTCTTTATTAACTGCACCAAAAAAGAGGGCTTGACCCTCTTTTTTTGATTTTTTTATACAGATTATATGCTTGAACTTCAATTCGCCTAGCGAATTGCACTTTTGCGAGCAGTAATTATCAAATTAGTAGAAACACTCGCGCAAAAGAGGTTCCTAAGTCCTTTTTGGTGTGCCAAAAAACAATAGAGAGCGTTCCTCTCTGTTGTTAATTTTATTCTTAAACTTTGTGTAATACTGCATTTTGTTTGATTAATATTGTCAAAACACAGATTTTATGATATAATAGACAAAATATAAAACAATTTGACTTTGAAAGGAGTTATATAAAATGGCAAAGATAGGAAAGATACATCAAAATAAAAATTCTGTTGATAAAAAACCTAAAGTTTGGTTTTGTGCTCATCCTAACGATTATAATGTGTATCTTGATGAGATATGCAAGGATTTGTTTTCTGTTCAAGAGTGTATCATATATTTTGATGAAGAACCGACTGCTGAATATAATAAAGAGGAGTTGTTTTCAAATCTTCAAGAAATCAACCTTTTCGTTATGCCTGTGACTAAAAAATTGCTACAAAGTGATTGTAGAGCATTAAGTGTAGAGTTTATTTTTGCCAGACAAAATGGTATTCCGGTTTTGCCAATTATGATTGATAGTGGAATTGAAGAAGAATTTAGCAATAAATGTGGAAATTTACATCTAATTAAAAAGAGTGATGAATCATATATTGACAAACTTAAAAATTACCTTTCAAGAGTTTTTATTGGTAATAAGCTTATAGAGGAAATACGTCGTGAATTTGATAAGCGCATATTTCTTAGTTATCGCAAGATAGATAAGGATAAGGCATTACAATTAATAAGACTGATTAGGAAGATTGATTTTTGTCGTGATGTAGCCATTTGGTACGATGAGTATCTTACTGCAGGCGAGGATTTTAACGATGAAATAAAAAAAGTATTGCTTAACAGTGATTTATTTGTTCTTGCTATCACTGAAAATATTACCCAAAAAAGAGTCAATTCGGACGGACGTATGATAGACAATTATGTTGTATCTGATGAATTTCCTTTTGCGAGAGATAATAAAAAAACAATACTTCCATTGCGAATGGCAGAAGTGTCCTCAAAAAGACTTACCTGCTTTAAAAATATTCCTGCTTATGTTAATGCTTATAACGAGCATGCACTTGCCAAGGCACTGATAAACGGTTTAGGAAAGGACATTGTAAAGAAGAAAAATAACGACTGTCGTCATGAGTATCTTATTGGACTTGCGTATCTAGAAGGAATTGATGTTGAGGTAGACAGAGAGAGAGCATTTTCTCTCATTCAAAATGCGGCGAATGCTGGCGAACTTAGAGCTATTGAAAAGCTTGTTTCTATGTATCGAAATGGTGAGGCAGTTGAGATAAACTACTATAAAGCAATAGAATGGCAAAGACGATTGCTTGAAGAATACAAGAAAAAGTTGAATTCCAATATTAATAATTTGCTTTATGCGGAATATTATTTTAATAATTTATTTACACTTTTAGATTATCTTACCGAAGCTGGCATATCGGATGAAAAGAGAGATGTGTGTGTTGAAGGTTTGCCAATTGCACAACAGCATTATGAAGCCTATCCTATTTTCTGTACAAGAAGGTATATAGCGATGTTATACTCATGGCTTGCGGAGTATTATCTTGAAAAAAATAATTTTAATGAGTCATTAAATAATGCATACATATCTCTAAAGATTCGCGAAGAAAATGCTGAAGAAAATCACTACAAAGGATTGTGCATGGATGATTTGATATCAATTTATTCATTACTAAATCGAATATATTATACCAAAGGAGACTATGAAAGTACAAAAATTTATAGAGATAAATGCGCTGCATTGTTAACAGGCGCTGAGGAGCGTTGTGAATCGGACGAGGAATTAGCACTTTTGTTGATGAGAAGTTCAAGTGCAAAATCAGGAATAGAGAAAAGAGATGCCTTGGAGCGTGCTTTTGAGATTTTTGATCGTTTGTGCTCAAAAGAGCGTTCTATAAATAATTTGAGAAACTTAGCACTCTGTTATCATTTGTTGGCTACTTTAACGTCTAGCGAGGCACGATACTATGCACCATCAACTCACGCACCATCCATAGTTAACGAAGGATTTAAAAAACAAATTAAAGAAAAGTATGGAGAGGATTATGAGATGGCAGACAAGGAATCCCTGATGGCTCAAGCCAAAGAATTGGAGAAAAAGTCTGTTGAAATCAAAGAAGAAATTGCAAGACTAACACGTTCTGCTGGAGATTTACGTCATCTAGCAAAATCATATGGTGAAATGGGACTACATATCTTTGATATGATAAAAATGTTGCCGTTAAAGTTAACCAAAGAAAACCATTTGGCTCAATACGAGGAAGGTAGTGGATATTTGGCACGTGCTACTGAAATTCTTGAGGATATGGTTAGACTTTATGATTTAGCAGAAGATCGTCGTGATTTAGCTTGGTATATGAGTCAACGTGCATTTTATGTGTGCGAAACAGTTGTTATAGGTCCGCTAAATGCATCGTCATGTAAGCAAAGTGTTGCATTTGCTAATATTTCTATAGAAATATATGAAAAACTTATTGAAGAGTCCAATAGTGAAAGGGATAAGGCTGAACTTTCTAACATTTATGGTATTGCTGAGTGGGCTTGCGAACTGCTGAGCGATTTTGAAATGAAAGAGTATTATGCAAAAAAGAAAAATGCATTGATAAAATAACACAAAGAGAGGGACGAGTCCCTCTCTCTATATTTTCCTTGACAAACACGGGGATATATGTTATCATTATAATGTCGAATTTTGCGGCAATTTAATTTTGACTATTATTTCAGGAGAATTTATGAACAAGGAATTTAAAAAATTTGATATGAAGGCGCCCCCTATTAGACAAAGACATTTTCTAAGACCGGTCACTTGGGCGCTGTCCTTTCCTTTCGTGGCACTTCAGCATACAAAAATAACTAAAACTAACTGCGAGGGATTGAAGCCCCCATACATCTTGCTTTGTAATCATAATGCGTTTTTTGATTTTCAGGTTGCAACGCGCGCAATTTTCCCTCATAGAGCAAACTACGTCGTTGCCATAGACGGATTTTTTGGATTTCCGGGCAAAAAATGGATTCTTCGTCAGGTTGGTGGTATTTGTAAGCGAAAGTTTACAACCGACCTTATGCTCATTCGTCATATTAAAAAGGTAGTGCAAAACGGTGATGTTATCGTGCTTTATCCCGAGGCGAGATACTCACTTTGCGGAACACAGAGCGAGCTTCACGAATCTCTTGGACAGCTGTGTAAAATGATGAAAGTGCCTGTTGTTACTTTCAAGTGCAACGGAAACCACCTGAGAACACCTTTCTGGAACACCAAAGATCGTCACATTCCCTATACCGAGGGGCATCTCACACAGCTTTTCACTGCTGAACAGCTTAAAGAGGCGAGCGTTGACGAGGTTAACGCAAAAATTGCTGAGGCACTTACATACGATGATTTCGCTTGGCAGAAGGAGAATAATATAAAAATTACTTGCTCATATCGTGCAGAGGGGCTTCACAAAGTTCTTTATCAGTGTCCTCATTGTAACACGGAATACAAGATGTCAAGTAAGGGTGACACAATAAAGTGCGAGCATTGTGGCAAGTCTTGGACAATGACCGAGTTTGGTGAGCTTGTTGCAAATGACGGTGAAACCGAGTTTTCTCATATCCCTGATTGGTACGAGTGGCAGAGAGCCAACGTTCGTCGCGAGGTTAGAGAGGGCAGATACTATTTTGAAGCGGAATGCCACGTTAAATCCCTCCCCAACGGTACAAAATATTACGATATTGGAAACGGAACACTTATTCACGATATTGAAGGCTTCAGACTCCGTGGTACGGGTAAATATGGTGATTTTGAGATGGAAAGAAAGTCGGCAGGACTTGAGGCGTGTCATATTGAATACAATTATTTGGGTAAATTCGGTGATTGTATTGACTTGAATACTCTTGACGATACCTTCTATATCTATCCTCATGGTGATGATTTTGCGGTTACTAAAATTGCTCTTGCGACAGAGGAAATATATCGACTTGTAAAGGAGAATGCTCCGAAGCATCCTTCAAGACAGCATTAAAATGAATATACGAAAAGCGCTTTGTTAATTAAGCGCTTTTTGTTATTTAGTGTTGAAAAATGGAAAAAGATGTGCTATAATGTAAAAAAACTGATATGGGGGAAATTATATGAAAAAAATATTAGCTTTGTTGTTGGCTATTGTTATGATTCTTTCGCTTGCGTCTTGTGGACTTTCGGGTGGAGAAAATAAAGGTGAAGTTACAACAACATCACCGTCAACAACAAAACCAACCACAACAACTACAACTACTACGACAAGCAAACCCGCTACCGATAATACCAAGCTTTATAACGGCTTTACTCCTGCTGAAAAGAAGCTTTTTGAGGATTATGTTGGTGTTGTAATTCCTTTCATTCCCAATGACGAATATTACGTTGAGGAATATGCTACTTCAAATGATGAAGGAACAGAGGTAGGGCTTAACTTCTATGCTTGGGATAACACACAAAAAGAATTTAACGCATATAAATCAGAGATAGATGCGCTCTATAATTATGATGGATCTGACGTGGATGATTATGGAGATACTTGGTATTTCTATACGATTTCAGACGGTGTTTATCTTGATATTGCCTATTATCTTACCGATGACGGATATGTAGTTGACGTATACGCTTATACATATACCGGATCAAGCAGTGGTTCGGGTGGCGGAAGCACGGATACAAATCACACTTACACCGAGTTCACTGATGAAGAAGCTGACCTTTTCAGAAAATATGCGGATACCTCGATTCCTTTTATTGCTAACGATGAATATTACGTTGAGGAATATGAGCTTCCGTATGATGACGGCACGGGAGAATACGGCGTTAACTTCTATACCTTCGGTAATACTCAAGCGGAGTTTGATTACTACAAATCCGTACTCGATTTCTTCTATGACTATGATGGCTCAGAAGTTGATGAATATGGCGATACTTGGTATTATTATACGGTTGATTATGATATTTATCTTGATCTTACATATTACTATTATGACGGACAATATGTTGTTGAGGTATATGTATATTACATAGATGAAATTGAAGGATCGGGCTCAAGCGGTGGCTCGGGTAATGACTCAACCGACACCAATGATGATTATATTACAAACGCGGGCGCAGGACTTCCCTCGGGAGTAAATGGGGTATTTGACATTGATTTCAGAAAAGCTGATAAGGTTAAGGATGTAACGGATCAGGGCTATTATCTTGACGGCTGCCCCACAACGGGCTCTCCTGCTGTACTTGTAATACCCGTTGAGTTTAGCGATGTTACTGCTGCAAGTAAGGGCTATACAACAAGCGCGCTTGCGCAGGCATTTGGCAAAGGCGGAGAAACGGATTACTATTCTGTTTACGATTCTTATTGCATTTCAAGCTACGGTCAGCTCACACTTGACGTAACGGTGCTTGACTATTGGTTCCGTCCTGAAAACAATAGTTCATATTACTATAATGCTACATATGATTATTACGGTGACCGAGTAGCAATCGGTGACCAGCTGATTATGGACGAGGCACTTGCTTATCTTGAAAATAAGATGGATCTTTCTGAATTTGACTCCGATAACAACGGAATAATTGATTCCGTAGTTCTTATCAATACTCTTGACATTGGTGATGATGATTTCTATTGGGCATATCGTTATTGGAACATTTATACTGACGATCAGGGTTATTATTACGAATATGACGGTGTTAGCGCAAACGATTACCTTTGGGCGTCTTATCAATTCCTCAACGAGAGCTATGATGCAGAAGGTAATGCGATTTATACTGACAAAAGTGTTATGAATACATACACATATATCCACGAATTCGGACACATTCTCGGTCTTGATGACTATTATGATACTTCATATAGCGGTAACGCTCCTCTTGACGGCGCGGATATGATGGATGGTATGCTTGGCGACCACAATGCATATTCAAAATTCAATCTTGGTTGGATTACAAACTCAAGACTTGTTGTTGCTGATAGCAGCGTAACACTTACACTTGAGGACTTCTCAAAGAACGGTGACACGATAATTATAGCAAACAACTGGAATGAAGCTCTTGGCGTATATCAAGAATATTACGTTCTTATGTACTACAAAAACATCGGCTTGAATACGGGAGATGGCGCAGGATTGTTTGCTCGTGACGGTGTTGTGGTTTATCACGTTAATGCTTCGCTTTATTCGGAAGAATATGATGGTGAAATTTATTACGACGTTTACAATAATAACACAGATGCTTCCGACGAATACGGAACAAAGGACAATCTTATTGAGTTTGTTAAATCCGCGGGTGATACATTTACATATGTTACTGGTGATACACTTCCAAGTAATGTTATTGACGATAATGGCAATTTACTTAAGTACACCTTTACAATTGATGCGCTTACAAGTGAGTGTGCAACAATAACATTTAAAGTAAAATAATTGATTTGAAATCCGCCAATTTTGGCGGATTTCTTTTTGCAAAAAAATAAATATTTTTGTCAAAAAGGTATTGCAAAAACGATGGGTATGTGGTATAATATCTTGGTTAAAAAATTAAAGAAAGTATATGCCAAAATCATATATAACTTATCCAGAGTGGCGGAGGGACGTGCCCAATGAAACCACAGCAACCTACCTTGAATTAAGGCAAGGTGCTAATTCCCGAGAGATGAGAGCTTGTTTTTCGTTTCCTCGGTTTGCCGAGGATTTTTTAGTTGTGGAGATTTTGGCAAAATGAAAGGAATTTTAAAAATGAAGAAGGTATTATTTACTTCCGAGTCCGTTACTGAAGGACATCCCGACAAAATTTGCGACAAGATTTCCGATGCGGTTCTTGACGCGCTTCTCGCACAGGATCCCTATAGCCGTGTTGCTTGTGAAACCTGCTGTACAACGGGTCTTGTAATGATTATGGGTGAGATTACAACAAAGGCAGTTATCGACTATCAGCAAATTGTTCGTGAAACAGTTCGTGAAATTGGTTATGACAGAGCAAAATACGGCTTTGACTGTGATTCTTGTGCGGTGCTCAGCTCCGTTCATGAGCAGTCACCCGACATCGCTCTTGGCGTTGACAAATCTCTTGAGGCGAAGAATGGCGAAATCGTTGACCAGTATGATACTGGCGCAGGTGACCAGGGTCTTATGTTCGGCTATGCTTGTGATGAAACCCCCGAGCTTATGCCCCTTCCTATCTCTCTTGCTCACAAGCTCGCTATTCAGTTGACTGCAGTTAGAAAAAATCATACACTTGATTATCTTCGTCCCGACGGAAAAACTCAGGTTACCGTTGAATATCAGGATGATGTTCCTGTTAGAGTTGACACAGTGGTTATCTCTACACAGCACAGTGATTCTGTAACTCTTGAGCAGATCAGAGAAGACCTTATTAAGAACGTTATTACACCTATTATCCCTGCAAATCTTATGGATGCGGAAACAAAGATCTACGTTAACCCCACGGGACGTTTTGTAGTTGGTGGCCCTGCAGGTGACTCCGGTCTTACAGGTAGAAAGATCATCGTTGACACATACGGTGGATATTCTCGTCACGGCGGTGGTGCGTTCTCAGGTAAGGACCCCACTAAAGTTGACCGTTCTGCTTGCTATGCTACAAGATATATCGCAAAGAATATCGTTGCGGCAGGCCTTGCTAAGAAGTGCGAGGTTCAGCTTGCTTATGCTATCGGTATTGCAAAGCCCGTTTCAGTTATGATTGATACCTTTGGTACAGGTGTTGTTGATGAAGCTCTTATTTCTGAGGCAGTTCAAAAACACGTTGACCTTCGTCCTGCGGCAATTATTGATAGATTCCAGCTCAGAAGACCCATTTATTCCGCAACTGCTGCTTACGGTCATATGGGACGTGAAGATATCAATGCTCCTTGGGAGGCAAGAGACCTTGCTCCCACGCTTCGCGCAGAGCTTTTGAAATAATTTTGTAAAAATAAAGACCTCAAATTATTTTGAGGTCTTTTTGAGAATTTTTTAGAGAGGAGAAGCACCTATGGCAAGAAAAAATGAAACGTCCGAAAAGGAAGAAATAGCAACGCTTGAGGGTTCGGTTGAGGGAATTATTTTCTTCAACGAGGAAAACGGATATACAATACTCGATATGTGTCTTGAAAAGGGCGAAATCGTCACCGCGGTTGGCATTATGCCATACGTTGGCGAGGGCGAAACGCTTAAGGTTTACGGAAAATGGGTGCATAATCCTAAATATGGCAGACAGTTTTCGGTTTCCTCCTATGAAAAGGTAATGCCTGCAGATGAGGTTTCGATTTTGCGTTATCTTTCATCAGGCACAATAAAGGGAATAGGCCCGAAAACTGCCCAAAAGATAGTTGACCTCTATGGTGAGGAAACCTTTGACGTGCTTGAAAATCACCCTGAATGGCTTTCTGAAATTTCCGGAATTACGGCAAAAAAGGCACTTGAAATCGGTGAGAATTTTCAAAAAAGCGCGGGTATGAGAAGCACAATGATGTTCTTTCGTGAGTATTTTGGTGCTGCTCTTACGATGAAAATTTATAAGCGATTTGGCGCAAAGTCCGTGGAAATTGTCAAAAACAATCCATATATCTTGTGTGAAGAAATCGATGGTATAGGATTCGAAAAAGCTGATTCTATGGCTCAAAAACTTGGATTTTCCTATGATGGACTTGATAGAATCGCGTCAGGCATCGTATATATGATGAAATATAAAATAGCGCAAAACGGACACGTTTGTTTGCCTGAAAATGAGCTTGTAATTTCAGCTTCGAAATTGCTTGAGGTGAGTGAGGAAAATATTAAAATCGCGCTTACTTATCTTCACAAAATCAACAAAATTCGCGCCGTTACCTATGATGGTGTGAGATTTATTTACGATAAAGAAAGCTATGACGCAGAAAAATACATTGCGCGAAAGCTTGATTTACTTGACAAGGTGTGTGCGTCTGTTGATGCGTCAGATATGAGTGCGTTTATCAGCAAAGAAGAAGCAAAAAGCGGAATTGCTTATGCTCCGTTGCAGAAAAAGGCGATTGCCTCATCGCTTGAAAGCGGGGTTATGATACTTACAGGTGGCCCCGGTACTGGTAAAACCACAGTTGTTCGCGCTCTTATTGAGATTTTTGACAGTATGGGCTTTGACGTGGCTCTTGCTGCGCCCACAGGACGTGCAGCCAAGCGAATGAGCGAGGCGACAAGCCGAGAGGCAAAAACCATTCACAGACTTCTTGAAATGGATTTTTCCGAGAGTGTTTACGGAAAATTCAATAGAGATGAGAATAATTTGCTTGACGAGGAGGTTATTATCGTTGACGAGGCATCGATGATTGATCAGCATTTGATGTATTCCTTGCTCAAGGCGATAAAACCGGGTGCGCGACTCATTATAATTGGTGACAGCGACCAGCTCCCAAGTGTTGGCGCGGGTAATATTTTACGCGATTTAATTGAGGGTAAACGCTTTGCAACGATTAAGCTCAATGAGATTTTCCGTCAGGCGAGTGAGAGCTTGATAGTAACAAATGCGCACGCGATAAACAGGGGCGAAATGCCTGATTTATCTGCTAAGGACAAGGATTTTTTCTTCCTTCCTCGTGCTAATAATACAGAAATCGCGAATACTGTTGCCGATCTTTGTAAGAATCGCTTGCCAAAGGCATATGGAGTGAGAGCTACTGCCAATCTTCAGGTTATTTCACCATCTCGCAAGGGTGAGGCAGGAACTGAAAATCTTAACATAATACTACAAAATATGCTAAATTCCGAGCAATTTGGCAAAAAACAGTATAGCTTTAAACAAGTTGTTTTTCGTCAAGGCGACAGAGTTATGCAGACGAAGAATAACTATGATATAGAGTGGAAAAAGGATGACGGAACCGTTGGAAGCGGCATTTTTAATGGTGATATTGGCTTCATTTTTGATATTGATTTTAAAAATCAGTTTATGGAAATTGTTTTTGACGACAGGAACGTTAAATACGATTTTTCATATCTTGAGGAGCTTGAGCACGCATATGCTATAACGGTGCATAAGAGTCAGGGAAGTGAATATCCAATAGTTATTATTCCCGCTTATCGCGCTCCCGAAATGCTTTTGATGAGAAATATGCTCTACACTGCTGTGACAAGAGCGCAGAACATGGTTATTATCGTTGGCGAGAGGGAAGTTGTGCAAAAAATGGTTGACAATGACCGTCAATCGCTTCGATATACGGGTCTTAAGAGATTGTTCGAGGCGTAATATGGGATTTTTTGATTTAGCAACGAATTTGATTTTTCCGCCCAAGTGTGCAAATTGCGGTGAGCTTATTTCTATGGAGATTACAAATAGGCAGATTGATCCTCTTTGTCCCACCTGCAGAATGCATTATGAAAGCGAAAAGCAAATCGAATGTAAAGCTTGCGGTTTAACGATGAATTTTTGCCGTTGTATGCCTAAAAATATGAGCAGAGCGCAATGTACGGCTCTTTTAAAGCTCGTTTCGTATCGTCCACAAGGCGAAGATATGAAAATAAGAGATTTTATTTATTCGGTAAAGCATTCTAATAACAGGGTAACGTTTGATTTCTTTGCAGAGCAATTCAAAGAGCTTTTGATTCTTGAAATGCGGGGCGCATCACTTTTGCCCGATGATTGTATAATCACGTTTTTGCCTCGCTCACACAAAAATAAGGCAAATGACGGGTTCGACCAAGGATATGAGCTTGCAAAGGCACTTTCGCGAAAAATGGGAATTGAGCTTGTGCGTTGCTTTGACAGAAAGTTTAGCACCACTGAGCAGAAAAATCTTAATCAATATGAGCGCAGACTCAATATGAAATCTGCATATAAATTGCGTGACGTTGAGGATAAAATCAAGGATAAAACCGTGATTTTAGTTGACGATATTGTTACCACGGGTGCGTCTATGGCATCGGGCGCGCGATTGCTGTCTTCAATGGGCGCATTCTCTGTTATCGGTGTTTGTGTTGGCGTGACGGAGAAGAAAAATAGTTAAATGACAATCGCCTGTGCGGTGGGCTATCGTTTTTCAAAAAGCAATATATTTTTACTTTGTAACCTATTGATTTGTTTAAAAATCTATGATACAATATAGTATAATGCGATAATATGGCGTAAAGGAGGGAACGGCTATGGCTTTTAATAAAAATTTCATAACAACAGACGTTGGCATTGACCTTGGCACGTCAACCGTTCTCGTTTACGTGAAGGACAAGGGAATCGTGATTCGCGAGCCAAGTGTGGTTGCCATTGACAATAACACGAACAAGATCGTTCGAATTGGCAAGGAAGCACAGCAAATGCTTGGCAGAACACCCGAAAACATTTCGATTATTCGACCTTTAAAGGACGGAGTTATAAGTCAATACAGCATAACTTTAAAAATGCTTGAATATTTTATTGACAGAGCCTGCGGTTATACGTTAATTCGCCCTCGCGTTATGATTTGTGTTCCGTCGGGAATAAACGAGGCAGAGGAAATGACCGTTATCAATGCGACAAATCAGGCGGGTGCGCGTCAGACCTTACTTATTGAAGAACCTGTTGCGGCGGCTATTGGTGCGGGAATTGACATCAACAAGCCGGAGGGTCATATGGTAGTTGACATCGGTGGTGGAACTACCGACATTGCCGTGATTTCGTATGGCGGAGTGGTTGCTTCTGAGTCGATAAGAATTGCGGGCAACGAGCTTGATAGCGCAATTATGTCATATATGAGAAAAAAATACAAGGTGCTTATCGGTGAGCGCACTGCAGAAGAGATAAAAATTAAGGTTGGCAAGGTTTTTGATGTTCAAACGAATAAGCAACCCGAAATGAACGTTAGGGGAAGATGTCTTATCAAAGGACTTCCCAAGGTTGTGTCTTTTAATGCAAACGAAACTCTTGATGCTCTTATTGAGCCGCTTACTGCAATTATTGACACAATTTGTCTTGTGATTGAGCGCACTCCACCCGAGCTTCTTGGCGATATTTATAAGAACGGTATCGTGCTTACGGGCGGTGGCTCAAAGCTCACAGGACTTGATAAATTGATTGAAAAAACCACGGGAATTCGAACTTATCTTGCGAAAGATCCGATTTCCTGCGTGGTTCTCGGCACGGGAAAATCCCTTGAGGAGCTTGAGGGTGGCGCAAAGGGGCTTCTTGGTAGCTTTGGGAATGGATAATTGTGTTTTAAGGAGAAAAATTATGGTACAACAGTTAGTTACTAAAGGATATAAACCCGAAAAGGTACTTGCATATTTTGAGGAGCTTTGCAAAATTCCTCACGGCTCAGGAAACGAGGAAGCGATAGCGAAATATATTGAAAATTTTGCAAAGAAAAAAGGACTTTTCGTTATTCGCGATGCAAATAACAACGTTTTTATAAGAAAAGAAGCAACCGAGGGCTATGAAAATGCGCCTGCATATTTGCTTCAGGGACACACGGATATGGTGTGCGCAAAACTTACAACGTCAAATCACGATTTTGAACGCGATGCGCTTGATCTCTATATGGAAAACGGTTGGCTTCGCGCTCGCGGTACAACACTTGGCGGTGACGACGGAATTGCAGTTGCATTTATGCTTGCACTTCTTGATGGAGAAATCGAAAATCATCCCACAATTGAATGTCTTTTCACAGTTGAGGAAGAAACGGGTCTTGGTGGCGCGGAGAGCTTCGATTATTCTGTGGTTACTGCTAAAAAGATGATAAATCTCGACTCCGAAAGTGAGGGTGAGGTCTGCGCGGGATGCGCGGGCGGTGTAAGAAGCAAAATTGATTTTAAGCCCACGCTTGAAGCTTCAAGCGGTGACGTTATCACACTTGCTGTTGACGGACTTTTTGGCGGTCATAGTGGTGTTGAAATCAACTGCGGACGCGCAAATGCTATTATTTTGACTTCTAATATGTTAAGCGAGATTGCAAAAGAGCAGGAATTGGCTCTTGTTTCGATTTTTGGTGGCGAAAAAGACAATGCTATTCCTCGTATGTGCGAAGCGAAATTTGTAGTTGAAGATTCCACAAAGGCGGTTGAGGTTATTGAAAAATTCGACGCGCAGATAAGAGAGGGACTTTGCGAATCCGATGCAGGTCTTAAAATTTCCGTTTCGGTTGAAAATGACGTTGAAGATGTTAAAACCTTGGCGCAGAGCAAAGAATTGCTTGATATGACCGGCTCTTTAAAGGTTGGTGTGCTTGCTATGAGTGCTCACCTTGAGGGACTTGTTGAGTTTTCAAGAAATCTCGGTGTTATTGAGGTGAATGGCGAGAATGCTTATATCACATATTCATCTCGTTCTTCTAAAGAGGAACAGATCGACCTTTCCATCACGCAGGTTGATGAGCAGGTTGAAAAGATAGGCGCTAATGTGCGCCATACGGGTAGATATCCCGGTTGGGATTTCCTTCCCGAAAGTGATCTTCGTGACACCTATGTTCGTAAATTTAAAGAGATTATGGGTGTTGACGTTCAAACTGTTGTTATTCACGCAGGTCTTGAATGTGGTATTATCAAGTCGAGAATATCCGATATGGATATTATTTCAATCGGCCCTAATATGAGAAATATCCACACACCCGATGAAGCACTCGACCTTGATTCTTGCGCAAGACTTTTTGAGGTTTTGAAAGCAGTTTTGAGTGAAAAATAAATAAAAATAACGAGAGGTTAAATGCCTCTCGTTTTTTTTGTATAAATTGGGATTTATCGGGATGTCGAGAATTTGCACAAACACTTGGCTCCCTCTGTCGAGGGAGCTCCCGCGTTAGCGGGTGAGGGAGAGTTCCTAATTGAAAGTTGCTTTAAGTATCAATCTCTCCCTCCGTCTTTTGAT
>JAGBYG010000253.1 GCA_017628875.1 Clostridia bacterium | reverse complement strand
CATTTTGATAGCAAAACGGCTTCGCTTTGCAATAGCAAATCACAGATGTTCGAGGCGAGGAGAAAATCGTTATGTGTTGTTTGGTATCGCAAAACAACACGATTTGCGCGAAATCTTGCGCGATAGCTCTACAAAAAGTTTTGCGGAGCTTTTTCAAAAGCGACCAATTTTTTACTTTGTAACTTCTCCCCCATAAATCCCAATTTATCTTTCCCTCCCCCTTGATTTTTCGCGCGGTTTGGTATATAATAAACTTAAAAGAAGGTGATAAATTGAAAAAATTTGATATAAGCGGTATGAGCTGTGCGGCATGTTCTGCGCGTGTAGAGAAGGCGGTTTCTTCCCTTTCGGGCGTTGAAACCTGCTCGGTTAACCTCCTTACCAACTCAATGGAGGTCGAAGGTAACGCAACCGATAGCGAAATTATTTCCGCAGTTACAAAAGCGGGCTACGGAGCGACCTTACACAGCGAAAAATCGCCAAAAGTGAGCGAAAAATCCGCAAAAAACAAGACAAATGACGAAATCAAAGCAATTCGCCAAAGATTTTTCGTTTCTCTTGCCTTTTTACTTCTGCTTATGTACGTCGCAATGGGTCACAATATGTGGGGCTTTCCCCTGCCCGACTTTTTCCGTGGCAATCCCGAGGCGATAGCAATATTGCAAATGCTTCTTTGCATCATCATAATGGTAATAAACAAAAAATTCTTCATAAGCGGCTTCAAATCGGCTCTAAAACTCGCTCCGAATATGGATACCCTCGTGGCTCTCGGCTCGGGAGTTTCGTTCATCTATAGCGTATTTCTCGTATTTAAAATGACGCGCCCCGTTATGGATATGGCTGCAACCGGTGACATTGTAAAAATGGAGCTTCTGCACGGACTGTATTTCGAATCCGCGGCAATGATTTTGGTTCTTATAACTCTTGGCAAACTACTTGAAGCGATAGCCAAGGGTAAAACCACCGACGCACTTGATAAATTGACTTCCCTCGCGCCTGAAAACGCAACCGTTGTGCGCGATGGAAAGGAAATTTCCGTTCCTATAACTGAAGTTCGCGTTGGTGATATATTCACTGTTCGCCCCGGTGAAAGCATTGCCGTTGACGGAATTATAATCGAGGGTGAAAGCGCAGTTGACGAGAGCGCACTCACCGGTGAGAGCATTCCCGTTGACAAAAAGGCGGGAGAAAGCGTTTATTCCGCAACGATTAACCGTTCGGGCTTCTTAAAATGTAAAGCCACCGAAGTCGGTGACGAAACGATGCTCTCTCGCATCATCAAAATGGTCGAGGACGCATCAAGCAGCAAAGCCCCCATTGCCAAAATTGCCGACAAGGTTTCGGGAATTTTTGTGCCAACAGTAATTGGCATCTCAATTATTACGTTTATTGTTTGGACTTTGCTTGACAAAGATCTCGGATTTTCACTCACTCGCGCGATTTCCGTACTTGTAATCAGTTGCCCCTGCGCCTTAGGACTTGCAACTCCCGTGTCAATTATGGTCGGCAGCGGAGTCGGTGCAAAGAACGGAATTTTGTTCAAAAATGCGACCTCCCTTGAGGAAGCGGGCAAAATAAAGGTGATAGCACTTGACAAAACGGGCACTATCACACAAGGAACACCTAAAGTTACCGATGTAATCGCAGAAAATGATGAAAACGAGCTTTTGATGTATGCCTTTTCACTCGAAAAACAAAGCGAGCATCCCCTCTCACGCGCTATTATCGAATACGGTGAAGAAAAGAGCATTTCTTCCCTCTCGGTCACAGATTTTGTGGCAGTTGCAGGCAACGGACTTGAAGGAAACATCAATGGTGCAACCATTCGTGGCGGAAACGAGAGATTTATTTCAAGCTTCACTTCTCTACCCGATTTTCTTAAAGAAAAGGCTCAAAATCTTGCCGAAAACGGCAAAACACCGATGTTTTTCACTAAAAATGATAAAATTCTTGGTATAATCGCAGTTGCCGACATGATAAAACCCGACGCAAAAGAAGCGATTGCAGAGCTTAAATCTATGGGCATTAAAACGGTAATGCTCACGGGCGACAACGAACGCACAGCCAAAGCAATAGCAAAGCAAGCAGGTGTTGATGAAGTCATCGCAGGAGTCCTTCCCGACGGAAAGGAAAAGGTCATCCAAGACCTCAAAAAGCACGGCCAAGTGGCAATGGTCGGCGACGGAATTAACGATGCCCCCGCCCTCACCGCAGCAGACATAGGAATT
>JAGBYG010000252.1 GCA_017628875.1 Clostridia bacterium | reverse complement strand
CCGTGAAGTGTGATAAAATTTTATAATGCCTTGTAATGTCTAATAATTTGAACTATATGGCTACATACGAAAGATCGCCTTAGCGAAGGCTCCTTCCGCAGAGGGAGCTCCCGCGTGAGCGGGTGAGGGAGTTCCTCATTTGCTCAAAACTAATTTTTTACTCCCCGATAAATCCCAATTTATATTTCATCAAGTGTAGAAAATCTATAGCCCTGTGCCTTTAATTCTCTAATCAAATCCTTCATAATGGAGGCATTGGTGGCGCTTGTTGGGTGGAGGAGCATTATTTCCCCATTATGAAGATTATCAAGAATTTTCTTCATCGCGACCTCATTTTTCATCTGCGCGCCGTTATCCCAATCGGCATAGGCAAAGCTCCAAAAAGCCGTTCTGTAGCCAAGATTTTGGGCATTTTTGAGCATATTTTCGCTAAAAGTCCCCTCGGGCGGACGGAAAAATTTTGACATTTCCTTTCCCGTTAACGACTTGTATTTTTCTTCAAGTGCCAAAACCTCACTCTTAAATTTTTCAAGCGAGGCAGAGGTCAAATTTATATGATTTACCGTGTGATTGCAAACTATATGCCCCTCGTTCACCATTCTCAAAACCAAATCAGGATTTTTGTCAATCAAATTTCCCAAAATAAAAAACGAGCCGACCACTCCCTCGTCTTTCATCACGTCAAGTATTTTTCCCACGTTTCCATTCTCGTATCCTGCGTCAAAGGTCAGATAAATCACCTTTTCCTCACTTTCGTCGCCATACTTTTCATCAACATAAAAACCGCCGTATTCCTTTATATAGGAAAAATCCTTGTCAAGTGTCGGTTGCTTGTGCTCCGTGTTACGCTTGCAGTACCAATAATGCTCCTTGGCAAATCCGTTCATCACGGGCGCAAAAGCCAAAAAAGCAAGGCATAACGTCATTATCCTAAAATAATATTTTTTCATTTTGTTTTTCCTCCTTTAATTATATTGTTTGCCTTTTTCGTTTAATTAAAGTTGAAATTCTTGAAATAACTTACAAATAAAGTCAGCTTCTTCTTTTTTTACCTATCTGATTATCAATTTTTGTTGAATTTTAATTGACAAACAGTTGAAACTATTATTATATAATCAAATCGTAAAAAGGAGGACTTACTATGAACACAAAAAGGCTATCTCTTATTTTAATTGTTGTGATAGTTTCATTTCTTGGTTTTTGCGTGGAAAATATTTTTATGGCCTTCGATGACGGAATTATAAACAACAGAAATATGCTACTTCCCTTTCTGCTTGGATACGGACTTGCGATTTTAGCATTTTACACAGTAATCGGCACACCTGACGCACCAAGATTTTTAAAAAAAGAACTTCAACTATCATCATTTGGAGGCTTTGCTTTTTATTTTGCAATGGCATTTTTGGGAGTATGCATAGCAGAAATTGTCATAGGATATGCTGTTGAATGGAGCTGCGGTATAATCTGGTGGGATTATACTGATATTCCACTTCACATAACGAGATATACCTCAGTCCCAACAAGCACGATTTTTGCCCTGCTCATAACCGTTTTTATGAAATTCTTTTTCAATCCCCTGCTTAACGGATTTTCAAAAATGAATCCACGCGCACTCGCTATAATTTCAATCTCCCTTATCGTGTTGCTTAGCATCGACTTCATACACAGCGGAATATATATGTTAAAAAACCGTGACCTTTTGCGGCTTTGGAGATTTGAACTCAAAAAACCAATCAAACAAATTTTTATTGATTTGCTGTAAATTCCCCACAAATCAAATTTTGAACGATAAATTGGGATTTATCGGGGAGTAAAAAATTAGTTTTGAGTAAATGAGGAACTCCCTCACCCGCTCACGCGGGAGCTCCCTCTGCGGAAGGAGCCTTCTCTAAGGCAATCTTTCGTATGTAGCCATATAGTTCAAATTATT
>JAGBYG010000251.1 GCA_017628875.1 Clostridia bacterium | reverse complement strand
CCATATCGTAGCCGTGGAACATGCCGTTCATATAGTGCGCCTTCTTTTGTCTGTTGAAGAAGATCTCCTCTTTGCGCTTTTCCTTGAGATAATCGCCTGCGGCAACCAGGAAGCCCGACGTACCGCACGCAGGGTCGCAAATGACCTCATCGGCAGAGGGATCCATCAACTCTCCCATCATACGAATGATGTGGCGAGGCGTGCGGAACTGACCGTTCAGTCCCGACTGTGCAATTTTGGAGAGCAAATATTCGTATACGTCACCGCGAATGTCGGTATCCTTGATTTGCGCCATTTGCGCGTAGATGTCATCGAGAATGGTAACAATCTTATCAAGCAACAGAGGCGTGGGGATTTTGAAAATGGCATCGTCCATATACTTGGAGTATGCGCTCTCCTTATCGTCGTGCAAGCTCTTGATAAACGGGAACACCCACTCCTGAACGGTTGCATACATCTTGCTTGCAGGATAATCATGGAACACCGACCATTTGAGCTGATTGCCATCAATTTCGCGCTCGCCAACCTTTACCTTGTCGGCAAAAATGCTTTGGTGAGGCAAACCCAGCATAACCGATTCTTTTGCGCGCATATTGTCGGTTTCGTCAAGATCGTGAATAAACATCAAATACGTAACCTGCTCGATAACGTCGAGAGGATTTACAAGTCCGCCTGCGGCAAATACATCCCAAAGTCCGTCAATTCTATTTTTCAATTCACCTGTAATCATTTTTCATTCTCCTTGTCGTAATTCCACATATATGCGGTGTAACGTCCACCGCCGATTTTTAAAACTTCACCACTTGTGACAAGCTCGTTGAGTGTTCTTTGAATGGTCACTTGGCTAATATCGGGGCATTTTTCCATAATTTCGGTTTTTGTTATTTTGCCGAGCGTATCTTGAATAATCGCTCTAATTCGTTCGGGCTTGGACATATTGCTCGTTGCAATGTGCTTTACCCTTGACAAAAAATCGCGGTATGCCGCAACAACTACGCCAAGCATATACTGCACAAACGGAATATAGTCATTTTTCTCTTCGTGCCAATTGGCAGAGCTGTTTGCAAGAGCCTCGTAATAGGTCTCTTTGGTTTCTTCAATCAATTTCTCAATACTGATATACTTACCAACAATATAGCCTGCACGGTACAAAAGCAACAAAGTGAGCAAACGGCTCATTCTGCCGTTGCCATCATTGAATGGGTGAATGCAGAGAAAATCCAATATAAACATTGGAATGATGAGCAGCGGATCGGCATCACTTTGTGCCAAAATTTCATCAAATGCGTCGCAAATTGCCTCCATTGCTACAGGAGTTTCCCACGCGGGGACGGGTTGAAAGCGAATATGCTTGTTGCCTTCGCTATCTTCCTCGGCGATCACGTTATCCGATCCTTTATAGGAACCGCCAATGGACTTACCGCTGAATTTATACAAATCGCGGTGAAGTTGCAATATAATTGACGGTTTTACGGGAATGAAATCGTGGCTCTCGTGTATAGTAGAGAGCACATCTCTGTATCCGGCAATCTCTTGCTCATTTCTTGTGCGAGGGAGGGTCTTATTGAAAACAAGACTCTTGAGTCGATCATTCGAGGTATAAATGCCTTCAATTTTATTGGATGCCTCGGTGCTTTGAATTTTTGCAATTTCAACAAGTTGAGTCAAGGTATCGGCTTTGGCTTCTATAAAAAGATTTTGTTCTCCCTTGTACTCGTGAATCTGTGTCAACAAACAAACTATTTCGGGAGTGAGTAATTTTTGCCATTTGTTTTTGTAATTGTAACTACGCATATAAACCTCGCATTACGACATTTTTATCTAATTTATAGTATATCATCAATTTTATCATTTGTCAAGTCAATTTAATCATTTTTGAAAAAATGAGCAAATTAAAACAAAAGATGGTATAATAAAACGATGTAAAATTCGTGCCACGCAATCACGTCTCATTTGCCACGCACCCTGCTACGCGATTGGGTTATTTTGCGAAAATCGAGCTGTAAGAAGTGCACAGGTTATCTATTCCTTTGCTCCATTTAAATGCGTTCGATCTATTTATACCGCCTATATTGTATCTTATTTCCCATTATTTGCCAATTTTGGGTGGTAGAGGACGCAAGTTCAAGTCTTGTCACTCAGAACAGAACAGGCAGAACAAACCTTGTGTTTGCTCTGCCTTTTCTTATTTGAATTTCACAACGCGGAACTTCGCAAATGCCATAGCATTTGCCCGTTTTGCGCTCTCTTGAACTGTGAGAAACCGCCAAAATAAACGGCGCAAAACCAAGTTCGGCTTGTCACTCAGACCAAATAAAGCCTTGAAAACATTGAGTTTTCAAGGCTTTATCTTATAGCTTGCAGCCATTTTCCACCTCATAAAAATAATATTTTTTTACATATTCATTGTATCACTTTCGTCGGCAAAAATCAAGCGATTTCTCAGAAGAAATTACAATATCATTGAATTTTTTATACGTATGTAAATTTCGCATCGACCATCGATATAGGTACCGATATATCTGCTCACATAGAAATAATCAATATTAAAATCAAAAAGATTCGGGAGTGGCGAAAATAATAACACGTCACCTTAAATCAATAAATCTCACAAATTCACGCATTGATTGGAAGCTGTTTTATTCATCGTTATTTATCCTAACCCAACCATTAAAATTCAAAAGCCTTGAAACGAGTTTCAAGGCTTTTGTTTTTCTATTAAATAACAAATTCGTACTTACCTGCTGAAAGTATATGCTCACCGTTGGGGAGAATTGCTTTTACGGTGGCGTTTGCAGGAACGGTCACGATATAGGTGTTTTTACCGCCGTCGCATTTCCATTCGCTCTTGATTTTACCGTAAATTCCGTTATACTCACAAGCGGCGTGCGTTATAGTGCCGCCAACCTTGGGGGATACGATATACGTATTATTTTCGTCAACCTTAATGCCGCACATTTCTCCAAAGAGCCACTCACAAACCGCGCCCTTTGAATAATGGTTAAGAGATGCGATGCCGCCCTGTGCCGCAGTACCTTCCCAGCTCTCCCAGATGGTATTCGCGCCCATCTTAGGCATAAAGAGCCAGCCCGGCATCTCTTCATTTTCAAGCAAACGGTACGCATATTCCACGTCTATATCCGCAAGAACGTAAAGGATAAACGGCGTTGACAAAAATCCCGTACCAAGTCGCCAGCCGTAATTATCAAGCGCCTTGACAAGTCTTTTTCTTGCGAACTCCGTCTGCTTCTCGTCAAGAAGCTCTAAATACAAGGGGCGCACAAGCTTTGCCTGTCTATCGGTATCATAGCTATATTTTTGAGTTTCTACAAGCTTTTGGTAGCCGCTCTTGACAAGCTCCGCCTTTTCCTCATACAGCTTTTTATCCGCTTCTCTGCCAAGCAACTCCGCAATTTCTGCCATATGTCTGAGCATATAAACGAGGTATGCCGTAGTTTCCTCAGGGTGAGGATTTATAAAATCAGATATTGCAAACGCACAAACGTCCGTAGGCTCAGCCCACTCACCGTAGGACTGACCGTAGTTAGAAATCTTTTTGCTATCCTTAAAGGAAAGTCCTGTGGGCAGTCCCGTCATATAATGCTTACCGATGGTTTTGATCTTAAACTTAGCATAACGGCACATAGCCTCGTAGTTATCCTCGAGGATACGAACGTCGCCGTACTTCTTATAAATACGGTAAGGGATAAGCACCCCCGCATCCGACCACCCCGCAGAGCCGTCCATTGCGTTCATATAAAAATCAATTCCTCCAACAGGCGTTATCTGACGGAATACACCGTTTGCCCGTTGTCCGTCGCACATATCCCCGAGATACTTTCTTGCGAACGAAGCGTAATCAAAGAAATAAGATGCAGTATCAACGAAAATCTGTGCGTCTCCCGTCCAGCCGTGTCGCTCACGCGTAGGACAATCCGTGGGGATATCGGCGTGGTTATTCTTCGCAGACCAACGGGTATTTTCCACAAACTTATTGATAAGGGGATGTGAGCAGTCAAATTCAAGCGTTTCTTCCATATCAGAATAGACGGCGATGGCCGTAAAATCCTCAGATTTCCAATCAACGTCGCCCTCAACGAGCGCGTACTGAAAACCAAAGATCGCAAATTTTGTCTTGTATTCATTGAGTCCGTCCTTCGCGATATATGTCACTTCCTGCAAAGGTGTCTGACGTTTTTTGGTGGCGCACTGAATATTCTTCTGCGTGAACTCACCGTTCTCGTCAAACATCTCGCCAAAACGCATTTTTATGATTTGACCCGCTTTGGCATTAAAGGAAAACTTAATATATCCTGCAATATTCTGCCCGAAATCAAGCACCTTTTTGCCGCTCGGAGTGATTATGATCTTTGGATTTACAAAGGTCTCCTTTTCCCTTATAGGCACGTTATTTGAGGCGGTGGGAGTTACGCTATGACGTGTCACTTTTGCCTTGTCTGAGTACGTAGGTACAAGGCGGGCATCTACCTTTTCTCCGTCCTGATTATCAGCGAACACTCGCTCTCCGTCATTTGACCAAGCCCATGAGCCATCAGTAACAACTGTCTGTCGAGTGCCGTCATTTTTCTCGATTTCAAGCTGAACAAGGAGCTTTGTCTGAGCACCATATTGATTTTTAAGTCCCCAAGCACCGCAAGAGCCGCGATACCAACCGTCAGCAAGAGATGCTGTAATGACGTTGTTACCACTCTTTATTTGCTCAGTCACGTCATAGGTCTGATACTGAACTCGCTTGCGGTAATCGGTGTGACCCGGGGCAAGTACAAAATCCCCTACCCTCTTGCCGTTAAGCGCGAGCTCATAAAGACCGCAAGCACTCACATAGATACGCGCATTTTTGACGTCAGTTGCATCAAACTCTTTCTTAAAACAGTCAACGGGATATCTTTTAACGGGATTTACGGTATAATTACCGCTTATCCATCTAGCCTTCCAATCACTTTTTTGGAGCAAACCCATCTCAAAATATGCGGTGGACGGCTCGCCCTCTACGTCATTTTCGTCCCAAAGGGTGATACTGAAATCTACTCTTTCACGAGATTTAAGCTCCAAGGGATAGATCACTCGCATAGAGTTGCTTGCAATCTTGCCGCTGTCCCAGCCAGAGCTTGCAACTATTCTGTAAGCCGTCTGACTCACGCCACCCTCACAATTCCAAGTGATAAGCGGCTGCTGAAAATCAACGCCGATGGGATCTGCCAAAAACTCGGTTTTTATTCTTATAGCCTTCATATTACTTACCGTTGATCTCTGCCTGTATCATCTTGTAGTATCTTTCACCACTCGCATTTTCCTTTTCCCAAGCGGCACTTTCCTTAGAAGTAAGCGCTACAAGTTCCTCGGAGAACTCCTCGCCGCGACGAGCCTTGATAACAGCCTGCTTTCTTCCTATCGTCTTCTCAACGGAGAAGAAAATAAGCAGAACGGCAAGAAGTATACCCGTAAACACCTCGAGACCTACGAATGCAAAGGTGATAAAATTCTTTGCAGCCTCGGGCTGGGTGGTAAGAATATTACCCATATCGTCAAATTTAGGAGCGATATAACCAAAGTTACCAAGAAGTCCGTTGAAGATACCCGTTACGATACCGATAAGGGCGCACGCAATTACGTTGTAAACCGACATAGCAACACCGTCACAACGAACTCCGCTCTTCCACTCAAGGTGGTCAAGAGTATCAGCAAAGAGCGCCATAAATACGTAAGCGCAAGGGAGACCGCCTATATTCTTGATAAACTGACCGATAAGAACGATCACAAGGTTATTCGGTACAAACCAACAGATAAGGCTACCGATCGCGTACAGCACAAAGCCCCACATGGTAACGTTTCTCTTACCGAATTTCTTTGCCAAGGGCCAAACTGCAAAAATACCGATTCCCATAGGAACACCACCGATAACGGAAACAAGCATCTGCGTGATACCGTCGTTATACGTACCGAGAACCCAGTTGCAGTAATACACAAGTCCGAGATTCTTCATCGTCACGCCAAAGGTGTAAATAAAGAAATATGCAATTACGATAAGAAAATATTTATCAGAGAACACGATCTTAAGCTGTGTGAAAAAGGGTACGTTCTTCTCGTCATCGTTCTGTGTTTCCTCAGTAACTCTCTCTTTAGTAAAATAATATTCAAGCAAAATAAGAGGCAGAGTAACGATAGAAAGTGCACTCATCACAACGATCCATTTTGCCTTATCAACGCCAAGAGCAGGCATAATGACCATAGGGAAGATCAGCGCAACAAGAATACCGCTCATCATAATGCTGGATATCTGATTAAATACGGAAAGACCGCCACGCTCGGTTGTATTTCTCGTTGACAAAGGAACCATAAGATTATGGCTCATATTGAAAATGGTGTACGCAAAGGAATAGAAAAGGTTATAGGAAAGCATTACCCAGATAACCTGCACACTTTCACTCGCCTGCGGTACCATAAAGAGCAAAACGCCTGAAAGCGCAACAAGAGGCGCAGACAATAGCAACCACGGACGCGCCTTTCCCTGCTTGGTTCTGGTACGGTCGATTATATATCCCATAACAACGTTTGTCAAAGCGTCAATGATCTTTGATACTATCGGGAAAACAGTAAGGAATAATCCGCCCCAGATACGAGTCAGGTCAAGTACGTCGGTGTAGTAAATATTAAGATATGTAGCGAGAACGGCATTAAGAAGAAGCGCCCCCGCAGGTCCAATAAGGTAACCGAGCCATTTTTCAGCCGCCGTAACCTTCTCGGACTTGACACGGCTATTCATTAAGGGCTTATCAAAAAGACCGCCCGAGAAGAATTTAATTTGTTTTTTCATTTTCTTTACCTCTTATTTTTTCATCATAGCGGCAATTCCCTTTATAGGCTTGCCGTTTGCCATAAGCACCATTCCGCGTGCGAGTGACTCCGACATCATACCGCCGCTGTTTATCACTGCGCTTCGCATAGGACAGTCAACGGCACTCGTTATCATCATCTTATACGTGGGATTGGACATATCCTTCTTACCGTCAATCCCCTTGGATATGATGCTCTTAGTCACCAAGTACTGTATCTTCATCATAAGTGAGTACTTCTTCATTTCAAGACAGGAGTTGTCCATTGTAAACTCGCCACGCTTTGGCTCGCGGGAGACAGGAACACTATGCCCCATAAGCTTCTCCCATTCCTCTCGGGTAGGTGTGCCACGCAAAGTGTGATACCAAGTGTCAGGGCAGTCGGATTTAACTTCCTCGCCCGATACGAAAATACTCTCACAAAGTCTGATATCGCGACTTGACGAACCTACTTCAATCACATATTCGCCCTCGGGGATCTTCCAGCCGTTAGACCAAACTGCAAAGCTTCTGTCGTCAAGGACAAAGCTCACCTCTCTGCTCTCACCTGCTGCAAGCGCAAGCTTTTCAAATCCGCAAATCTCACGCTCGGGACGGAAAATGCCACTTGTTTTAGGAGCTACGTACAGCTGAACGACCTCAGCACCGTCACGCGCGCCTGTATTTTTAACGGTAACAGTAACTTCTCTGCCTTCAACTCTTAAATCGCTGTATTCAAATTGAGTGTAAGAAAGTCCGTGTCCAAACGGATATCTCACAGCCTTCCCTGCCTTATCGTAATAACGGTAGCCAACGTAAATACCCTCTCTGTATTCAGGATCTCTTACGCTGAAATTATCACGGCTGATGACGTCATCGTAGCTTACAGGCCAGCTCTCTGTCAACTTGCCCGAGGGATTAGCTCTGCCGAGAAGAATATCTGCCACAGCCTCGCCACCTGCCTGACCCGGAAGGCCCATATAGAGAATAGTCTTTACCTTATCTGCAAAGGGAAGCTCCATAACCGAGCCGCCGAGAAGTACCACGACGGTGTTGAGATTTACCTCGGAAACCGCATTCACAAGTGCGATATATCCATCGGGCATACGCATATGCTCGCGGTCAAAGGCCTCTGACTCATAGCTATCGGGCAGACCGATAACGAGAACGGCCGTCTTTTTATCCTTTGCTAAAGACACAGCCTGCCCGATTTCCTCTGCACTAACCTCTCCGACCTCATTTCCAACGTCACAGAATGGTATGCTCGGCATGGAATCGCAAATCGAAGACAGCTTTGTGGGATTAATATGGCTACTACCCGATCCCTGATAGCGTATATTCTTTGCCATTGAGCCGATCAAAACAATGTCGCTCTCTGACAGAGGAAGTATATTATCATCGTTTTTGAGGAG
Source organism: Clostridia bacterium (assembly GCA_017628875.1). Classification (GTDB taxonomy): domain Bacteria; phylum Bacillota; class Clostridia; order Oscillospirales; family CAG-272; genus RGIG4608. Next base: position 2,770 of record JAGBYG010000251.1, on the reverse strand, counting down.
CACTGCGCCCTCTGTTGCAATCTTCTTTGCAAGAGAGTGATGTGAATCAAAATCAACCTTGCATTTCTCAATTTTTGCGCTATGCTCGATAAGGCGAAGAATTCTTTCGACCGCAGTATCAATAAGCTTTTCGTCAAGCTGACCGTTTTTCACCGCTTCAAGTGCCGCCTTATTCATATAATCTGAGCCGCCCGGCATATTCAGGTCACAACCTGCCTCAAATGCAGCCATTCTATCATTAAGCGCACCCCAGTCGGTCATCACAAGACCGTCAAAACCCCATTCGTCACGGAGAATATCGGTGAGAAGCTCTTTGCTGTCACTTGCGTGGGTGCCGTTAATCTTGTTATAAGAACACATAACGGTGGTGGGTCTGCCCTCCTTAACTGCAATCTCAAAGGGGGCAAGATAAATCTCTCTGTATGCTCTCTCGTCAAGACGGCTATCACCGTTCATACGCTTGTATTCCTGACTGTTTACAGCAAAATGCTTTAAGCTTGTGCCAACACCTACGCTCTGCACACCATTTATGAAAGATGCCGCCATTTTACCTGCAACGTAGGGGTCCTCTGAAATATATTCAAAGTTACGTCCACCAAGGGGATTTCTCTTAATATTACAACCAGGACCAAGCACCACCGATACACCGAGTGCAGCAGCCTCTCTGCCTATTGCCTCGCCCTCGCGGTAATAAAGATCTCTGTTCCAGGTAGCGCCTGCGGTTACCGCAGTGGGAAAGCAAGTGGCAGGGATAGACTGATTTATGCCAATCATATCTGCCTCGCCCGTCTGACAACGCAAACCGTGTGGGCCGTCGCTTACCTTAATGGATGAAATACCGTATTGCTCCATATCCTTGGTGCGCCAGAAATCTGCACCTGTGCAGAGCGATATTTTATCCTCGAGTGTCATTTTGCTGATAATTTCTTTAATATTCATATCTGAGACATATTCTCCTTTATGTATACTATTACAAATATATATTAGCATAAAACTACGTATTTTTCTTGCATTATTGTCTTGTTTATGATATAATTGAACTGTAATACTTCTATTATTTCTAGCAAGGGGAGAAATTAATGAAAAATATAGATCTTGAATATCTTTGCCGTGTGATAGGAAATTTGGCAGGCATTCCTATCCGTATATACCACCAACAACAGCAGGTTTACTTTTATTCTGTGGTTGACTTCCCTGCCGACCCCGTTCTGCCATACCTAAATAACGTATTCACAATAACAGATCAGATAGGCTACTTTACAACACCCTACTTTAATTATTACGGTATTGTTCGCTCGGGCGAATATTCAATTGTAATAGGTCCCTCGCGCCAAACACAAATGAGCGACAGAGATATGCGTGAGCTTGCATTTGCCTGCGACGTACCATCTGCTCATACCGAGGAGTTTATTTCGGCTATGAAATCTCTCGTACAAATGCCACTTGGCAGCATCATTCAGATTCTTTGTACACTGAATTATGTGCTGAACGGTGAAAAACGCTCGCTTGAGGATGTAACCATTTACGACTTTGAGCAGACCAATCTTGAAAAAACCATCGAAAACGAGCGATTTGACAAAAGCTACGAGGCACCCGCCGAATACGAATCTCGTGAAATCCATAACACGTTAGCCCTTGAGCAAGCACTGATGCAAATGATTTCAAAGGGAGACGTGGGTACACTTTGTGAGTGGCTTTCACATGCTCCAAGCGTGCGCGGCGGTGTTATCGCAAACGATGCTCTGCGACAGCTAAAAAACACATTCATCGTTACTGCTACCCTCGCCTCCCGAGCAGCTATTAAGGGCGGTATGAGTGCCGAGGACGCGCTTTCTCTATCCGATGAATATATTAGAAAATGCGAGCTGCTTTCAAGTGGCGAGCAGATAATCAATTTGCAATATCACATGGTTCTAGAATACACACGTCGTGTCGAGCGTATCAGGCTTGGCAAAACACCGTCGAAACTTTTGATGCAGGTAACAAACTATGTTCAACACAATCTTTCAAAGCCGGTCAATGTATGTGAACTCGCAAAGTCAATGTATATCAGCAGAACACACCTTGCCGCCAAATTTAAACAAGAAACAGGAATGACTCTGACGGATTTTATTCTCATTGAAAAGATCGAGGAGGCAAAGCGCCTCCTGCGCTACAGCGACAAATCGCTTTCCTTAATTGCGGATTACCTTGGCTTTTCTTCTCAAAGCCACTTTACAAGAGCCTTCAAAAAATACAGTGGCAAAACCCCAAGAGAGTATCGCAACTTGAATATATGACAATCGCCTTTGTGCTACGCAATTCACCTTAGTTTGCTACGCACCCTGCTACGCAATAGGGCTATTTTGCGAAAATAGAGCTGTAAGAAGTGCACAGATTACCCTATCGTTCGTTCTATAAAACCGCTTTTAATCTGTTTATACCGCCCATATTATGTCTTATTTCCCATTATTTACCAGTTTGGGGTGGTAGAGGCCGCAAGTTCAAGTCTTGTCACTCGTGCAAAATAGACAAATAAAAACAAATATGGCGGCGCGGTGAAAATCACCGCGCCGCTCTGGGAATTAGATGAAGGAATTACCTTCGTTAATTATTTTGCATAACCGCTACACACGATCTCATGCATAGAAGGATATTTGCTTGTTGTGCCCTTGGGCATTGTGAATTTAATCTGAGTTGCGCTTACGCCGCCAAGATCAAACACGAGCTTATCGCCTGCTTCATCGCCGCTCTTAGCAACAATGTGCTCTGTAAGCTCGGCATTCGACTT
>JAGBYG010000250.1 GCA_017628875.1 Clostridia bacterium | reverse complement strand
CAAAGACGGAGGGAGTTCCCCTTTCTTGTTTCAAACTGACTCCCCGATAAATCAAAATTTGAATGCTATTAAATAAATTTATTTATCCCAAAAATTTTCAAGGTACTCTTCATAGCAGAGGCCTGTTTGGTGCATAATTTTTGCGATGTCGAAGCCGACGAAGCGATAGTGCCAGGATTCGTAGGAATAGCCGGTGATATTCACCTTATCCTCGGGGTAACGAAGCACGAAGCCGTATTTCCAAGCATTGTCCTGAAGCCAAGCGAAGACCTCGGTATCTGCAAAACGGTTGTCAACGGTGACGATGGATTTTGTTGTAAGGTCAACACAAAGCCCTGTCTGATGCTCGCTCTGACCTGGGAGTGCGGTGTCCGAAAGGACTGTTGCATATGCTTCGTCATAGCTCATACCTTGATTTACAAGGTCATTAACGTATTTGTCAAATATCTGCTGCTGCTTATCATATCGACGGTATGCGCTTGTAACATAGGTGTCATTATAACCGAGCGCAAACATATCGTTCATCATTGCTTCAAGCGCCTTTTCTGCGATATAGTGAAGGTAGATGACGTCAGTTTTTCTATATTCCGCGGGAATTTCGATGAGCGCGTCCTGGTCCTCGGGGAAGGTTTTATCTACGGGATTTTGCTTATTTACAAGTGTGTAGATGTACTCATCTTTTGAGTGAATATATTCAAGATATTTTGAAATATCCGTTTCGTATTTAACTTCAAAATCCTTTGCTATCATAAAAATATTGCCCTCGATTTGTATGGTTGTTTCATTTTTGTCGGTGATGATGTTAAGCCCGTGAGAAATTCTCTCCAAAATTGACAAAGGAATGAGGCAATATCCGTTTTTGATTGCCGCGGGGGTTGGCATTTTTATGTTTATTCCGTTGATTTTGGCAATATCGGAGCCATCTGTAAAGCTAACACGTGTGTTGTTTATTTCAAACGAAGCATTGTTTATGCTAATGTTTTTGGACATTCCGCAAAAATCTGCAAGGGCGATAAAATCAATCACATGGTTTTCGTTTTCTGCCTTGATTTTCTGCTCAACGTCGCCGTAATAGTAAACGTATTGACCTTTTGTCGACTTTTCAAGCAACGTGGCGCAGAAGAGAAGAGTGGAAGCAAGAAGCAGAGTTACAAGTGCTAAGGCGATAATTTTATTTCTGTGCTTCTTTTCGCTTTCTTCAACGCGGACGTAAAAATCGCGTCTTATTTTTTTATATAATGAAATCTTTTTTTTCTTTTGTTCCATAGCTTTCCTTTATTTTGTTTCTATCATCATAAAGTAGGGGGACGTGGGTGAATTTACGATTTGTACCTTAGTGCAGCAGACCTTGAAGCGAGAGAGTGTGGACAGATATTCGGTAATTTCCTTACCCTCTGCATCGCCCTCGGGGTGACCGGGATAAACTGCGATGAGCAAAATCGCGTCCTTGCCGAGCAATTCTATTGCCGCCTCAATTGCGGGGAGAGTGGTGGCTCTCATTGTTGTTATCGACTTGTCACCGCCCGGCAGATAGCCAAGATTGAACATTCCTGCTTTTATTGGTTCGCTAACGTAATTTTTTACGTTGTGGTGCGAATCGTGAATGAGGGTATAGTTCTTGGGGGCTCCTGCCTTTTCAAGATTTGCGCGAGTAGATTCTACGGCACTTGCCTGAATATCAAAGGCATAGACCCTGCCATTCTCACCAACGGTTTTAGATAAAAACTCGGTATCGTGACCGTTACCCATTGTGAAATCGACGGCAACGTCGCCCTCGTGAAGATGCTCAAGAATGAATTTTTTATGTAAATCAAGAAGTTCTATCATTATTATTGACTTATCCTTTATAAAATTATTGCAAATTTAAAAATAATGTGCTACAATAATTATATAATATTTTATTGATTAAAGCAAGAGATTTTTTGCAGAATTGGAAGAAAAAATGAGTAAATTTTTTGAAAATATAAAAACAGAATATGAGGGCGAGCTGCCATTTGTAAGAGTTAGATACGAGGGTGCATATAATCTTGACAAAACGCTTGATTGCGGTCAATGCTTTCGATGGGAAAAGGTAAATGATGAGTGGCTTGGTGTTGCTTTGGGCAGATTGATTTCCATAAAGCAGATTGATAATGAATTGATAATTTACAATGCCACTAAAGAGGATTTTGAAAATATTTGGTGTCACTATTTTGCACTTGACGAGGATTATGACAAAATTGACATAGAATTGCTTGAAAATTGCCAAAATCCGACCTTTGTACAAGCACTTGAGCAGGGAAAAGGCATAAGAATTTTGCATCAGGACTCTTGGGAGGCGGTTTGCTCTTTCATCATTTCGCAGAATAACAATATTCCGCGCATAAAGAAGATAATTGACGCGCTCTCGTTTGCGCTTGGCAAACAAATTGATGCGTCTGCTATGGAAAATCACGGAGCGCGTGGCAGAGAATTTTATTCATTTCCCACTCCCGATGCGATTTTGAGCGCAGGAGAGGATTTTATCTTCTCGCTTAAGACTGGCTTTCGTGCAAAATACATAATGGATGCTTCGCAAAAATGGTGCGATGGCACGATAAACGAGGAAGAATTGAAGCAAATTGAAACTCTTGACGAAGCACTTGCATATTTGTGCAGAGTAAAGGGAATTGGACTAAAGGTGGCTTCGTGCGCGCTCCTTTTTGGCTTTGAAAGGTACGATCCCTTCCCAATCGACGTGTGGATGAAGCGCGTGCTTGACAAATATTTTGAAAAGGATTTTAACCCTTCAACATTCGGAAAATACGCAGGCATTGCTCAGCAGTATTTGTTCGATTTTGAAAGAAATAATGCTTGAGTGAGTGTACAAATTTGATTTATCGATCAGAAATAAATGCAAAATCCAACGGGCAAAATTGTAGTAGTAATAAAGGTGAATAAACAATTAAAGGAGAGTTTTTAATAACTCTCCTTATTGTTTTTTAACCCTGAAAATCATTCTTTTCAGTGCTTTGCCGTTAAAGGGAATTAGTGGATAGAGGTAGGAGCGCTCACCGTTGAGGGTTTTATTTGAAACGAGGAGAAGGAAGCAGAGGAGTAGTCCTGCGGCAAAGCCCCAAAAGTTGAAAAACCAAGTTAAAATAAGCAAAATAAGGCGCAAAAATTTGAACGCATAGCCAAGCTCGTAATTTCTCTGCGAGAAATTGGCGATTGCAACAAATGCGCCATATACTACCACTTCGGGAATGAGCCAGCCGATTTGTATTGAGAAATCGCCCAAAATAAGACCACCGATGACGGAGAGGGAATTGGAAAGCATACCTGGGGTGTTCATAGAGGCGAGTCGCAAGCCGTCGATGATGAATTCTGCAAGAAATAGTTGAACTATTAGCGGCAATCTTCCGTGCTCTTGAGGTAGTACGAACTCAAGCCACGGGGGAACGGCATCGGGATTGTGAATTGCTATCAACCAAAGCGGCATAAAAAGAAGGGTCATAAAGAAAATGACGTATCTAATCACTCGCAGATAGCTTCCCGTGAGTGGTGGAAAATAAAAATCGTTGGTGTCCTGCATAAAATCGAAAAGAGAAGCGGGAAGTATCATTACCTCGGGTGAATTGTCGCATATCACAAGCACGTTCCCTTCCATAAGCTGCGCTGCGGCGGCATCGGGACGCTCGGTGGTGCGGACTTTGGGAAATGGATTATACCACCTGCTTGGGATAAGACATTCCACAAGCGATTGCATACCTACCGTGAGAGCTTCGACCTTGATATTACTTATTTTTTCTTTTAATTTATTAACGTAATCAAGGTCGGCTTTATCCTCAATATAGCACACTACCACGTCGGTTTTGGAGCGCGAGCCGACAGTCATATAGGACATTTTCAGCTTCGGGTCACGAATTCGACGGCGAATGAGAGCGGTGTTGAAAATTAGCGTTTCAACAAATCCATCGCGCGCGCCCTTAATAACGCGGTCATTTTCGGGCTCTGCCGTATCTCTGGCAGGATAAGTACGCGCGTCAATTATAATTCCACGATTTAAAAATGCCGAGCCGAGCATTACCGTTGCACCCGAAAGCATCATTTGTACCATTGTGTCAATATCATCCGTTACGTCCGCCTCAACGTAGGGAACATTGTGAAATAAAAAGTCCTGCGCGCTTCTGTCCGTGCGTTCACCAAGAGATTTTAAAGACAAAAAATGTACCATCATTTTTTGCATTACGGCATCTTTTACAAAGCCGTCGATAAAATATAGGGTCAGCTCGTCATCGCCTATGATGAGCGTTTTTTTCAATATATCAAAATTGTCCTTGACCGCAAAAATTGAGTCAAGCGTCCTGACGTTTTCTATATAATCGGTGGATAGCTTGTTCATAATTTTACCTTTCACTTTTTTATCATTAGTATTGACAAAAATGCTAAAGTATATGAAAAAAATTCAAATTTTGATTTATTGGGGAGTTAGTTGAGTTAAAATCGCTCACGCCGCTAGGGCGCGCGCTTTTGAAAAAGCGCGGCAAAACAATCGCGTGGGTTGGTGCTGATTTGACGTAAATTTTCAATAATTTGCGAGCAAATTATTGGTTCAACCAATAAAACACTCTTATGAAAACGAGTTTTCAACGAGTATTTTATTGTTTGGACTACGAACATCAAAGCTAAAGCTTCGATGTTCAAAAATTTACTTTGTGAGTGCGTAGCCATAAGCACATATAAAGGGTCTATGTGCAGTGTAGCAAGGCGCAGTTTTT